>NZ_JAPVZD010000010.1:0-600 GCF_041432215.1 Streptococcus sp. 27098_8_70 | reverse complement strand
GGTCCCGTAGTGTAGCGGTTATCACGTCGCCCTGTCACGGCGAAGATCGCGGGTTCGATTCCCGTCGGGACCGTTTAAGATAACGGAAGTTATTTTAGACTCGTTAGCTCAGTTGGTAGAGCAATTGACTTTTAATCAATGGGTCACTGGTTCGAGCCCAGTACGGGTCATATTTGCGGGTTTGGCGGAATTGGCAGACGCACCAGATTTAGGATCTGGCGCTTAACGGCGTGGGGGTTCAAGTCCCTTAACCCGCATAATAGAAAGTAGCCGGCTTAGCTCAGTTGGTAGAGCATCTGATTTGTAATCAGAGGGTCGCGTGTTCAAGTCATGTAGCCGGCATTTTTTTATATAGAATAAGAGGTCGATGCGAACGTAGTTCAGTGGTAGAACACCACCTTGCCAAGGTGGGGGTCGCGGGTTCGAATCCCGTCGTTCGCTTAGAGAGGCCGGGGTGGCGGAACTGGCAGACGCACAGGACTTAAAATCCTGCGATTGGTAACGATCGTACCGGTTCGATTCCGGTCCTCGGCATATAATGATGAGCACCCTTAGCTCAACTGGATAGAGTACCTGACTACGAATCAGGCGGTTAGAGGT
>NZ_JAPVZD010000009.1:0-4665 GCF_041432215.1 Streptococcus sp. 27098_8_70 | reverse complement strand
CACAGGGGGCAACCCCCAACTACTTCCGGCGTTCTAGGGCTTAACTGCTGTGTTCGGCATGGGTACAGGTGTATCTCCTAGGCTATCGTCACTTAACTCTGAGTAATACCTACTCAAAATTGAATATCTATCAAATACCAAGAAAACCTCACACTTCGTATTCTCAGTTACTTTGGATAAGTCCTCGAGCTATTAGTATTAGTCCGCTACATGTGTCGCCACACTTCCACTTCTAACCTATCTACCTGATCATCTCTCAGGGCTCTTACTGATATATAATCATGGGAAATCTCATCTTGAGGTGGGTTTCACACTTAGATGCTTTCAGCGTTTATCCCTTCCCTACATAGCTACCCAGCGATGCCTTTGGCAAGACAACTGGTACACCAGCGGTAAGTCCACTCTGGTCCTCTCGTACTAGGAGCAGATCCTCTCAAATTTCCTACGCCCGCGACGGATAGGGACCGAACTGTCTCACGACGTTCTGAACCCAGCTCGCGTGCCGCTTTAATGGGCGAACAGCCCAACCCTTGGGACCGACTACAGCCCCAGGATGCGACGAGCCGACATCGAGGTGCCAAACCTCCCCGTCGATGTGAACTCTTGGGGGAGATAAGCCTGTTATCCCCAGGGTAGCTTTTATCCGTTGAGCGATGGCCCTTCCATACGGAACCACCGGATCACTAAGCCCGACTTTCGTCCCTGCTCGAGTTGTAGCTCTCGCAGTCAAGCTCCCTTATACCTTTACACTCTGCGAATGATTTCCAACCATTCTGAGGGAACCTTTGGGCGCCTCCGTTACCTTTTAGGAGGCGACCGCCCCAGTCAAACTGCCCGTCAGACACTGTCTCCGATAGGGATAACCTATCCGGGTTAGAGTGGCCATAACACAAGGGTAGTATCCCAACAACGTCTCCTTCGAAACTGGCGTCCCGATCTCATAGACTCCTACCTATCCTGTACATGTGGTACAGACACTCAATATCAAACTGCAGTAAAGCTCCATGGGGTCTTTCCGTCCTGTCGCGGGTAACCTGCATCTTCACAGGTACTAAAATTTCACCGAGTCTCTCGTTGAGACAGTGCCCAAATCATTACGCCTTTCGTGCGGGTCGGAACTTACCCGACAAGGAATTTCGCTACCTTAGGACCGTTATAGTTACGGCCGCCGTTTACTGGGGCTTCAATTCATACCTTCGCTTACGCTAAGCACTCCTCTTAACCTTCCAGCACCGGGCAGGCGTCACCCCCTATACATCATCTTACGATTTAGCAGAGAGCTGTGTTTTTGATAAACAGTTGCTTGGGCCTATTCACTGCGGCTGACGTAAAGTCAGCACCCCTTCTCCCGAAGTTACGGGGTCATTTTGCCGAGTTCCTTAACGAGAGTTCTCTCGCTCACCTGAGGCTACTCGCCTCGACTACCTGTGTCGGTTTGCGGTACGGGTAGAGTATGTTTAAACGCTAGAAGCTTTTCTTGGCAGTGTGACGTCACTAACTTCGCTACTAAACTTCGCTCCCCATCACAGCTCAATGTTATAGAACTAAGCATTTGACTCAATTCACACCTCACTGCTTAGACAGACTCTTCCATTCGTCTGCTTTAGTTAGCCTACTGCGTCCCTCCATCACTACATACTCTAGTACAGGAATATCAACCTGTTGTCCATCGGATACACCTTTCGGTCTCTCCTTAGGTCCCGACTAACCCAGGGCGGACGAGCCTTCCCCTGGAAACCTTAGTCTTACGGTGGACAGGATTCTCACCTGTCTTTCGCTACTCATACCGGCATTCTCACTTCTATGCGTTCCAGCACTCCTCACGGTATACCTTCTTCACACATAGAACGCTCTCCTACCATACCTATAAAGGTATCCACAGCTTCGGTAAATTGTTTTAGCCCCGGTACATTTTCGGCGCAGGGTCACTCGACTAGTGAGCTATTACGCACTCTTTGAATGAATAGCTGCTTCTAAGCTAACATCCTAGTTGTCTGTGCAACCCCACATCCTTTTCCACTTAACAATTATTTTGGGACCTTAGCTGGTGGTCTGGGCTGTTTCCCTTTCGACTACGGATCTTAGCACTCGCAGTCTGACTGCCGACCATAATTCATTGGCATTCGGAGTTTATCTGAGATTGGTAATCCGGGATGGACCCCTCACCCAAACAGTGCTCTACCTCCAAGAATCTTTATGTCGACGCTAGCCCTAAAGCTATTTCGGAGAGAACCAGCTATCTCCAAGTTCGTTTGGAATTTCTCCGCTACCCACAAGTCATCCAAGCACTTTTCAACGTGCCCTGGTTCGGTCCTCCAGTGCGTCTTACCGCACCTTCAACCTGCTCATGGGTAGGTCACATGGTTTCGGGTCTACGACATGATACTAATTCGCCCTATTCAGACTCGGTTTCCCTGCGGCTCCGTCTCTTCAACTTAACCTCGCATCATATCGTAACTCGCCGGTTCATTCTACAAAAGGCACGCTCTCACCCATTAACGGGCTCGAACTTGTTGTAGGCACACGGTTTCAGGTTCTATTTCACTCCCCTCCCGGGGTGCTTTTCACCTTTCCCTCACGGTACTGGTTCACTATCGGTCACTAGGGAGTATTTAGGGTTGGGAGATGGTCCTCCCAGATTCCGACGGGATTTCACGTGTCCCGCCGTACTCAGGATACTGCTAGGTACAAAGACTATTTTAAATACGAGGCTATTACTCTCTTTGGCTGATCTTCCCAAATCATTCTTCTATAATCTTTGAGTCCACATTGCAGTCCTACAACCCCGAAGAGTAAACTCTTCGGTTTGCCCTCCTGCCGTTTCGCTCGCCGCTACTAAGGCAATCGCTTTTGCTTTCTCTTCCTGCAGCTACTTAGATGTTTCAGTTCACTGCGTCTTCCTCCTCACATCCTTAACAGATGCGGGTAACAGGTAGTACCTGTTGGGTTCCCCCATTCGGAAATCCCTGGATCATCGCTTACTTACAGCTACCCAAGGCATATCGTCGTTTGTCACGTCCTTCTTCGGCTCCTAGTGCCAAGGCATCCACCGTGCGCCCTTATTAACTTAACCTTATTTTTTGACCTTTCAGTCATAAACTCTTTTAATACTACAGCGTTTCGGTTTATTTTCTTGTTACTATTTGATATAGATATTCAATTTTCAATGTGCATTACTTGGTGATCTCTCACCAATGGAGCCTAGCGGGATCGAACCGCTGACCTCCTGCGTGCAAAGCAGGCGCTCTCCCAGCTGAGCTAAGGCCCCACAAGACCTCTCAAGACTAAACAAGACCAATGTGCAGTTCCTTATCCTTAGAAAGGAGGTGATCCAGCCGCACCTTCCGATACGGCTACCTTGTTACGACTTCACCCCAATCATCTATCCCACCTTAGGCGGCTGGCTCCTAAAAGGTTACCTCACCGACTTCGGGTGTTACAAACTCTCGTGGTGTGACGGGCGGTGTGTACAAGGCCCGGGAACGTATTCACCGCGGCGTGCTGATCCGCGATTACTAGCGATTCCGACTTCATGTAGGCGAGTTGCAGCCTACAATCCGAACTGAGACTGGCTTTAAGAGATTAGCTTGCCGTCACCGGCTTGCGACTCGTTGTACCAGCCATTGTAGCACGTGTGTAGCCCAGGTCATAAGGGGCATGATGATTTGACGTCATCCCCACCTTCCTCCGGTTTATTACCGGCAGTCTCGCTAGAGTGCCCAACTAAATGATGGCAACTAACAATAGGGGTTGCGCTCGTTGCGGGACTTAACCCAACATCTCACGACACGAGCTGACGACAACCATGCACCACCTGTCACCTCTGTCCCGAAGGAAAACTCTATCTCTAGAGCGGTCAGAGGGATGTCAAGACCTGGTAAGGTTCTTCGCGTTGCTTCGAATTAAACCACATGCTCCACCGCTTGTGCGGGCCCCCGTCAATTCCTTTGAGTTTCAACCTTGCGGTCGTACTCCCCAGGCGGAGTGCTTAATGCGTTAGCTGCGGCACTAAACCCCGGAAAGGGTCTAACACCTAGCACTCATCGTTTACGGCGTGGACTACCAGGGTATCTAATCCTGTTTGCTCCCCACGCTTTCGAGCCTCAGCGTCAGTTACAAGCCAGAGAGCCGCTTTCGCCACCGGTGTTCCTCCATATATCTACGCATTTCACCGCTACACATGGAATTCCACTCTCCCCTCTTGCACTCAAGTTAAACAGTTTCCAAAGCGTACTATGGTTAAGCCACAGCCTTTAACTTCAGACTTATCTAACCGCCTGCGCTCGCTTTACGCCCAATAAATCCGGACAACGCTCGGGACCTACGTATTACCGCGGCTGCTGGCACGTAGTTAGCCGTCCCTTTCTGGTAAGATACCGTCACAGTGTGAACTTTCCACTCTCACACTCGTTCTTCTCTTACAACAGAGCTTTACGATCCGAAAACCTTCTTCACTCACGCGGCGTTGCTCGGTCAGACTTCCGTCCATTGCCGAAGATTCCCTACTGCTGCCTCCCGTAGGAGTCTGGGCCGTGTCTCAGTCCCAGTGTGGCCGATCACCCTCTCAGGTCGGCTATGTATCGTCGCCTTGGTGAGCCGTTACCTCACCAACTAGCTAATACAACGCAGGTCCATCTGGTAGTGATGCAATTGCACCTTTTAAGC
>NZ_JAPVZD010000008.1:0-48027 GCF_041432215.1 Streptococcus sp. 27098_8_70 | reverse complement strand
GAGGGAGTTTAGCTCAGTTGTAATTGAGAGGAAATCGAAATTACAATCGGCGGATGAGAGAAACGAAGTTTCTTACCGTTGGCTGAGCTAGACTCCGCCCTTTGGGAGTTTAGCTCAGCTGGGAGAGCATCTGCCTTACAAGCAGAGGGTCAGCGGTTCGATCCCGTTAACTCCCATTTTAGCGGGTGTAGTTTAGTGGTAAAACTACAGCCTTCCAAGCTGTTGTCGCGAGTTCGATTCTCGTCACCCGCTTTGAACTTTGTTCAATTACCAAGTTTTTTAAACTTGGGCGCGTAGCTCAGGTGGTTAGAGCGCACGCCTGATAAGCGTGAGGTCGGTGGTTCGAGTCCACTCGTGCCCATTTATAAATATGGTCCGTTGGTCAAGGGGTTAAGACACCGCCTTTTCACGGCGGTAACACGGGTTCGAATCCCGTACGGACTATTTATTGGAGGATTACCCAAGTCCGGCTGAAGGGAACGGTCTTGAAAACCGTCAGGCGTGTAAAAGCGTGCGTGGGTTCGAATCCCACATCCTCCTTTTTATATTAACGCGGGATGGAGCAGCTCGGTAGCTCGTCGGGCTCATAACCCGAAGGTCGTAGGTTCAAATCCTGCTCCCGCAATTTGGCTCGGTAGCTCAGTTGGTAGAGCAATGGATTGAAGCTCCATGTGTCGGCGGTTCGATTCCGTCTCGCGCCATATTTTATTTATAACTTGGAAGGGTAGCGAAGAGGCTAAACGCGGCGGACTGTAAATCCGCTCCTTCGGGTTCGGGGGTTCGAATCCCTCCCCTTCCATTACTTTAGTTACGGGCATAGTTTAAAGGTAGAACTAAGGTCTCCAAAACCTTCAGTGTGGGTTCAATTCCTACTGCCCGTGTTAATATGATTATGGCGGGTGTGGTGAAGTGGTTAACACACCAGATTGTGGCTCTGGCATGCGTGGGTTCGATCCCCATCACTCGCCTATTTTATATTATTGGGGTATAGCCAAGCGGTAAGGCAAGGGACTTTGACTCCCTCATGCGTTGGTTCGAATCCAGCTACCCCAGTTACTATTTGCCGGCGTGGCGGAATTGGCAGACGCGCTGGACTCAAAATCCAGTGTCCGCAAGGACGTGCCGGTTCGACCCCGGCCGCCGGTATAGTATTAAAGACAAGGTTTTCGGACCTTGTCTTTTTACTTTTATTCGTTTAATTTCTAATGCTGAGTTACTAAAAATTACTAATTTTATAACAAATCATCTAATTTATCCGCTAATTTTTGTTGCTTGCTTGGATACAAATGAGAGTATGTATCGATTGTGGTAGTTATAGAAGCATGGCCTAATCTTTCTTTTACAACAAGATAATCTTCTCCTTGATTTATTAGCAGTGAAGCATGTGAATGTCTGAAGTCATGAATTCTTATTTTTTTTAAAGAACTATCTCTTTGTAATATTTTTTTATATTGTTTTTCGATTGAATCTTTAGTTATTGTAATCGGGCTATTTTGAAATAACTGTAGATCATCTAGGTTTGTTGTAAATTCTTTCAATCTTTCATGCTGTATCTGTTTCCACTCTTCTAGTGTCTCCACTAGTTTGGTATTCATGATAATTCTTCGAGTTCCAGCTTTTGTCTTTGTACTACTAATGTGTTCTTCACCTTTTTTTACGTATACTGATTTACTTACATGGATTGTATTTGTTGAAAACTCTATATCCTTCCAAGTTAGAGCTAGAGCTTCGCCCAGTCTTAGACCAGTAAAAAATAGAACAGTGAATAGTAATTTGATATTGTATTCATCGTCGTTAAATAGTGTTAAGAAGTGCTTGAATTCTTTTACTGTCCAGAAATTTAATTTTGCTTTTTCTATTGGTAATTTTTTTAGCAATCCTACGGGATGTTCTTTGTAAAATCCCTTTCTTAATCCAACGTCCAGAATTTTCTTTAGCAGAATTATAATTTTATTAATAGTATTTGGACTTAGCTTATTTTCCGAGTTTTGAGCATTTTTTTCTCTTAGATGTTCTCTGAATTGATAGATATCTTCATAAGTTAATTTAGCTACATCATCAACTTTTTCAAAATAGTTTTTTATATGCCTGTTATAGTTGTTTTCTTGTGTATCTATATAGCTCTGTTTTCTGTTGTTTATTTTATCCTCTTCTTTTAAGAGATCATAAAGGATATCAATTGATATTTTTGAGCTGAAACTTTTTTCTTTAAGTTCTACACTTCGTAAGTATTGTTCGGCTTCCAACGCTTCTTTTTTAGTTTTAAATCCTTTTCTTACAATTCTACGTTGTTTTAAAGATATTGGATTTATACCATTGGAAACATCGACAATCCAAGTTCCGTCTCTACTTTTACGTAAAGCCATATGTTACACTTCTTTCTGGAGTTCAATTCCTAATAGTTCTTCCGCGACACTGGCTGGAATTGTACCGATCCGTTTGTTATCGTAGATGTTAAAACCACGATTCACTAAAAGTAATTTGCCGGTATGAATAATCTTTCTTGCAGTTCCTGGAGCAAATCCAAGTTCGATAAGGTCATCTTTTGTTACAGTTTTAATCATGTGATCTCCTTTTCTAATTAGATTAAGTAAGGGGTGGATTAACTCCCCTTGTCTGATACTTATTTTTGTTTTACATCTACTAAATGGATAGCATCTGCTTTGTAATACATTGTCGAACTAATCATAGTAGCTTGTAAATTGTCAAATGTAACTGGTACTTCATCCATTGCTTGGATATAGTCATTATCAACTAAAGCTTCTGGATTGTCTACTGAGACTTGTGTTGATTTCTTTTTGAATTGTCCATCCTTGATCGTTACATTGTATTTCCAACCAATGATTTTATCGGTATTAAAACGTCTTTCGCTACCATCTCGGTTTTTGATAATTTCTCCGTTTGCATCTGCTCGGACTTCCGTTTCAAATTTTGGAATAACTTCATCCAATTCAAATTTTGTTCCAATGTTATTAAAATTCCAGTCATTTTGTGAAAGCATTTTTGCCATAGTTAATTTCTCCTTTTGATATTTTCTTTGATTGTAGGGATTAAATCCTCTCTTTTAAAGAGAATTGCCCTTTCTATTAATCCACTTGCTAAATCTGGTGGATATTCCATATTGTTGAGTGCGAGGTAGTTAGATTTCTCATACTCATGCAGTAAGTTATTGACGTATAAAAATTTATACGCTTTTAGAATAGCTCCTGAACCTTTATAGGTAAACCATTCTAATTTTTGTTCTAGTTCTGTTTTTGGTTTTGAAATAATGATAGAGACGGGTTTTGAGTGACCTAAAAACTTTTCCCAAGATCTCAAAGGTTTTGAGAAATGGCTATCACTATAGAATCTCACTTTTTCTTTGAGATATCCCTTGGTAAAGTTGAGAAGATCTATTTCTGAATGCAACCATTCTTGAATGAAGTAGTGAGCTTTTTCTTTCCTAAGTTCTAACTCAGTTCTTATCCAATTTTCTATATACCGCTTGCTGATACCGAGCTTCTCAGCTCGTTCTAAACGCTTATCGTAAATTCTAAGTCTTTCATCATCATTGGGCTTTCTTAAATATAAGGTCTGGCCGATTGTTTCATCTCCGTAGGTATTGTAGTAGGTGCTTTTTCCATATATAAAGCGTTTTTTCTGACAAACCTTTAGAAGCTGATTAGGAGTGAAATAGGGTGTTTCATTAAAATCATCTATCGCAATATCAATTCGTCTTACTGAAAATTGATTGTAATTGTAGTAGAGGTTGTTCAGAAACTGTCTTTCGGACAGACTATTTGGATCTAATACCATATCTCTATAGAACTCGAGTGCCTGTCCTGACATGACAAGCATGTAGGACGACTCTTTCGCTCCATAGTAGATACGGATATTCCCATAATGAAGCTGGCTATCATAGTTATAGTATTTAAGGCTCCCTTTATTCTCAATAAATAGGTCATAGTCAAGAAATAGAATGTCTTCGATTATTTCTCTTGGCGAAAATTCAGTCTTATCAAACTGAATTTGAATCCAGTCAAATACAGAACGTAAATGTTCATTTTTTGCCATAGATTTTGATTCAACTTTTTGCCTAAATTTGCCACCCTTAAAATCTCCGAAACCCTTGGCAATACTGAATTCTTTCGATGGTACACCTAACTTGCAGAGGGTGGTGTTACTACACACCCTATCGGTCAAAAATGGTCCGTCCGCATCTACGCTCATTTTCGGCTTTCTGCCTCATGGCTCAGCCGAAAACTCGCTATTAGCCGAACCTATTTTTTGACCTCTTGTTAACAAACCCTAGTAAGCCGGTTTGCATCGACTCTTCAATATCTTGGATTCTCTTTTTTAGGTTGGTATTCTCAATTTGTATCAGTCGTATTTCTCGCTTAAATTCCTGTTTTAAGGCGCTCAGTTCATCGTAGAGCTCATCTATTACTTGGTTTAGGGATTCTTGCTCATTGTCTGCTAGACTCCCAAATACGGCTTGTATAGCCTCTTTTAGACCTATTTCAAGTTTTAGGTTAGCTAACTTTTGAAATTGTTTAAGGTCTTCGCCTGTAAAGTCATAGGCAACTGTATAACTTAATTGATGAGTTCTTGGATTTCTACTGATAGGAATTTTAATTTTCTTAAATTCCTTGCCACTTATCTCTTTAATCAGTTGAATCCAATTTTTAAGAGTAGAGGTAGAGTTTAGGCCAGAAATTTGATTGACTAACTCTTTATTGGTCATTTTTTTGTAAAATCTCCGAAATTTTCTTGTGCAACTGAAGAGTTTTCTGTGGTATAATTGTTACATAATATGTTTTGATCTTGGAACGAACGGCACATTTGTTTCAAGATTTTTTTATTTTGTCGAATATTACCTCCTTTATCAAAAATTTTTCAAATAGACTATTAGTTACATACGCTTTTACCTCCTTTTATGCTATAATATTCTCAATGGAATATTTAATCTTAAAATAAATATTCCTTATGGAATAATTCTATTTTATACCGTTTAGAATATTTTGTCAAGCTAAAATATACGAATAAGAATATCTATAGGAGAATTATGTATACAGAGGATTATAAATTTTCAGAGAGGTTAAAAACTCTCAGAAAATCAAAAAAGTTAACTCAAGTACAAATATCGGAATTAATTGGAGTTCAACAAGGGACATATTCTCGGTGGGAGAATGGAACGTTAGAACCAGGATTAGAATTCGTTGTGAAATTAGCAAATATCTTTGGGACTACTACAGATTATTTGCTGGGACAAAAACCTTATTCAATTATCAGTAGTTTACCTCTAGAACAATTAGATCTTACCAATATTGCAAACTTTTCAAAGGATGAGTTTGATATTTTGAAACATTCAATAGCAGTTTCGGTGGCAAGAAATAAAATAAAGGCAACAGAACTAAAAGATAGAGTTATAGAAAAAAATCAGTTGTCAGAAAAAGATGCAGAACTTTTGAATAAGATTTTTGAAGAAGTTAAAACTTATTGGGAAAATTAGGAGGACGCTAGTCTTCAAAATTCCCTCCCAAAATGTGTCCAAAATATTGACAGAATTCTAGCTTTTCATTATAGTTCTTATGGAACTTTTTTTCTACAACAAAATAGGCTCCATAATATCCATAGGGGATTTACCCACTACAAATAGTATAGAGCCGGTTTTATTAATGTCCTGCATTTCCTAATAAGTTAACCATGACAACACCAATGATAATCAAAATTAAACCGATAATGCTATAAACATTTAGTGTTTCTTTGAAAATCATTACTGCGATAGAGGCTGTCAAAACTAAACCGACAGCTGACCATGTTGCATAAGCTATTCCTAAAGGAATTTTTTGCATTGCTAGTGAGAGGAAATAGAAACAAACGCCATAGCTAAGTAGGGCAGAAACGGTTGGAATAGGCTTTGTAAAACCGTCTGATAATTTCAAAAGGTTAGTTCCCAATATCTCTCCTACAATGGCGATAAAAAGATAAAAGTATGACATGTCTTTAACCTCCTATATGTCATGTTTTTGCTCTAAGAGCTATTATAGCTATCCGTTTTTTATAAATCTTGGCACAAGTCATGAGAATTTGTAGTAAAACTGTGGCAGACACTTTTTCAGAACCAATAGCTGATAAGTTTAGTATATCATAAGATAAATTTTAAAAAAAGTCTTGATTTATTTCAATGTCTTGCGTGGTCTCGATTTTACTGGTAAAATTACTTTTAAGAACTTTAAAAAAGAGGTTTCTATATTTGACAAAACAATGACTTGTTGTCCCGAATGTGGGCATCCTTTGGAGAAAAAATTTTTAAAAGATGAGGGAGATATTCCTTATTGTTCACAATGTGCGAGTTTTCGTTTTCCAGTCTTTAATACAGCAATTAGTGCGATTTTATTTAATGAAAAACATGATAAGATTCTCTTGATTAAGCAATATGACATGGCTGAGCATATTTTGCTAGCTGGTTATGTGTCTAATGATATTCACAACCAATTTCTACAATCATTAAAGGCAATTAATTTAGCCTCTCTTATTACGGATATGGGTAATAAAATTGCACAAAACTAGTCCAAAACTCTTTTTAATAAGGAGTATACTTTCTAGCATTTTATAGTTACTAAAAAGTATCTAAACTTTGGAAGTGATACTAAGTTTTAAAAAATATTATGGAAAAAAAGCTTATAAAATCAATATTTCTGAGATTTAAAACTAATAATATTAGACTCAAAATCCAGTGTCCGCAAGGACGTGCCGGTTCGACCCCGGCCGCCGGTATAGTAATAAAGACAAGGTTTTTGGACCTTGTTTTTTGATTTGGTGAAGATTTTGATATTTTTTCTTTAAGTACAGATAACTGATGAAACATCTTTTTCTTCTTATTCTAGTCATTTTTAGTGTATTTTTGGTATAATATTACTTATTCACAATTTATTTTGATTATGAAAGAGTTTGGTGATTAATGTCTCGGTCTGTTGAATTACTAAAGAAACGTTACTTAAAGAATATAAAAGAGAACCCAGATTTATTTATTGGAATTGAGTTAGAATTTCCTATTGTAAATTTAGAGGGTAAGGCTACAGATGGTGAAGTTGTTAAGGATCTCTTTCGGTATTTACCATTAGTACTGGGCTTTACTATCGAAAAAGTGGATGATTTTGGGAATCCAATTCAGTTGCTTGATCCAGTCAGCCAAGATACGATCTTGTTTGAGGTTGCTTATACGACAATTGAGTTTGCATTCGGAAAGGCTGAATCTATCCGAGAGGTAGAAGAACGCTTTAACTTCTATATGGCTACGATTCAGAATAAGTTGGGTGAAGCTAATCATGCTATTGTTGGCTGCGGCATTCATCCCAACTGGGATAAAAATGAGAATTGTCCAGTGGCTTATCCCCGCTATCAGATGTTGATGGATTATCTGAATTTGAGTAGAAATGTTACTAAATCAGATTTACATCATTTCCCTGAGTATGGAGCCTTTATATGTGGGAGTCAGGTTCAACTAGACATTTCAAGGTTCAACTACCTGCGTGTTATCAATGCTTTTACGCAAATTGAAGCTGCTAAAGCTTATTTGTTTGCAAATTCTGAGTTTTCAGGGGCAGATTGGGATACCAAAATTTCGAGAGATATTTTTTGGGAAGAATCCATGCATGGTATCTATCCAGAGAATGTTGGTGTCAATACTAGACTATTTAAAGATGAGGATGATTTTTTTGACTATCTAAATCATTCTGCGATTTTTACTGCGGAGCGTGATGGGCAGACCTATTATTTTTATCCGATTCAGGCTAGGGACTATTTGGCTACACCTGAAATCCAAGCATTTACCCTTAATGGGGATGAGGTGTTAATTCATCCTCAGGAGGAAGATTTCCAAACTCATCGTAGTTACCAGTACCAAGACTTAACGACTCGAGGGACAGTTGAGTTTCGTAGTGTGTGTACTCAGCCGCTTGATAGGACTTTTGCTTCTGCAGCCTTTCATTTGGGCTTGTTGGTTCATTTAGACAAGCTTGAAGCTTACTTGCGAACTGCTCCATTTTTTACCACAGCTGGTCGTGATTATAAGCTTTTAAGACGACAATTTTCTAAGAAAAAACTTACAGATGAAGAAGAAGCTGCGGTTCTCGAGTTTTCTAAAGACTTACTCACCCTTGCTGAGGAGGGGCTGGAGAAAAGAGATAAGCAAGAAATGGTTTATTTAGAGCCTTTGAAGAAAGAATTGGGATTATAATTTCTCTTATAAAGGGAGAATTTTCTGAAAAATCATGATATAATGGAAGAGACTATAGATAAAGGATAGAGATTCATGACATTAGTTTATCAATCAACGCGTGATGCCAATAATACAGTAACTGCCAGCCAAGCTATTTTGCAAGGTTTGGCGACGGATGGTGGTCTGTTTACACCACTTACTTATCCAAAGGTGGATTTGGACTTTGAAACATTAAAAGATGCTTCTTACCAAGAAGTGGCCAAATTAGTTTTATCAGCCTTTTTAGATGACTTTACGGCTGAGGAGTTGAACTACTGTATCAACAATGCCTACGATAGCAAGTTTGACACTCCAGCTATTGCGCCATTGGTGAAACTGGATGGGCAATACAACTTGGAATTGTTCCATGGTTCAACGATTGCCTTTAAGGATATGGCCTTGTCTATCTTGCCATACTTTATGACGACAGCCGCTAAAAAGCATGGTTTGGAGAACAAGATTGTCATTTTGACAGCGACATCTGGTGATACTGGAAAAGCTGCTATGGCAGGGTTTGCGGATGTGCCTGGAACTGAGATTATCGTCTTTTATCCAAAGGATGGTGTCAGCAAGGTACAAGAGTTGCAAATGACTACTCAGACTGGCGACAATACTCATGTTATCGCTATTGATGGAAACTTTGATGATGCACAAACAAATGTGAAACATATGTTTAACGATGTAGCTCTTCGTGAAAAATTGGCTGCCAATAAACTGCAATTTTCATCAGCTAACTCTATGAACATTGGTCGTTTGGTACCACAGATTGTTTATTATGTTTATGCCTACGCTCAGTTGGTCAAGTCTGGTGAGATTGTGGCTGGTGAAAAGGTCAACTTCACAGTACCAACTGGAAACTTTGGAAATATCTTGGCTGCCTTTTATGCCAAGCAAATCGGTCTTCCAGTTGGCAAATTAATCTGTGCTTCAAATGACAACAATGTTTTGACAGACTTCTTCAAGACACGTGTTTACGATAAGAAACGTGAGTTTAAGGTAACAACTAGCCCATCTATGGATATCTTGGTATCTTCAAACTTGGAGCGTTTGATTTTCCATCTTTTGGGGAATGATGCGGTTAAGACTGCTGAACTCATGAATGCCTTGAGTACACAAGGACAATATGAATTGATAGACTTTGATGCAGCGATTTTGGAACTCTTTGCAGCTGAATATGCGACTGAGGAAGAAACAGCAGCAGAAATTAAACGTGTTTATCAAACAGATGCCTATATTGAGGATCCACATACGGCGGTTGCCTCAGCTGTTTATAGAAAATACCAAGCGGCTACTGGCGATGCGACTAAGACAGTGATTGCTTCAACAGCTAGTCCTTACAAGTTCCCAGTGGTTGCAGTAGAAGCGGTAACAGGAAAAGCAGGCCTGACAGACTTTGAAGCCTTGGCTCAATTGCATGACATTTCAGGAGTGGCAGTGCCACCAGCGGTTGATGGCCTTGAAACAGCTCCGGTTCGTCATAAAACAACAGTGGCAGCTGCTGACATGCAAGCAGCGGTGGAGGCTTATCTAGGACTTTAAGACAGAGGGCGTAAACTCGGTTGGGAAACCAACTGAGTTTCTTTTCATCAGGAGGAGAGATTGTTTAAGAAAAATAAAGACATTCTTAATATTGCATTGCCAGCTATGGGTGAAAACTTTTTGCAGATGCTCATGGGAATGGTGGACAGCTACTTGGTCGCCCACTTGGGCTTGATCGCTATTTCAGGTGTTTCAGTGGCTGGCAATATTATCACGATTTACCAGGCGATTTTTATCGCTCTGGGAGCTGCTATTTCCAGTGTTATTTCAAAAAGTTTGGGGCAGAAAGATCAGTCCAAGTTGGCTTATCACGTGACAGAGGCTCTCAAGATAACCCTATTGCTGAGTGCACTTTTAGGCGCCTTATCGCTCTTTGCTGGGCAAGAGATGATAGGACTCTTGGGCACTGAGCAGGATGTGGCCGAGAGTGGTGGACTCTACCTATCTTTGGTAGGCGGATCGATTGTTCTCTTGGGCTTGATGACGAGTCTAGGTGCCTTGATTCGTGCAACGCATAATCCGCGTCTACCCCTCTATGTGAGTCTTTTATCCAATGCCTTGAATATTCTTTTTTCAAGTCTAGCTATTTTTGTCCTTGATATGGGGATAGCAGGTGTTGCTTGGGGGACTATCTTGTCTCGCTTAGTCGGTCTTGTGATTTTGTGGTCGCAATTAAAGCTACCTTTTGAGAAACCGACTTTTGGTTTAGATAAGGAACTATTGACTTTGGCTTTGCCAGCGGCAGGAGAACGTCTCATGATGCGGGCTGGAGATGTAGTGATCATTGCCTTGGTTGTTTCTTTTGGGACGGAGGCAGTAGCGGGAAATGCAGTCGGAGAAGTCTTGACCCAGTTTAACTATATGCCTGCCTTTGGCGTCGCTATGGCGACGGTCATGCAGGTAGCTCGAGCAGTTGGAGAGGATAACTGGGAAAGAGTAGATGATTTGAGCAAGCAAACCTTTTGGCTTTCCCTGCTTCTCATGTTGCCCTTAACTCTCAGTATCTATGCCTTGGGGACACCATTGACTCATCTCTATACGACCGACCCTGTAGCGGTCGAAGCGAGCGTTTTGGTTGCACTGTTCTCTCTACTAGGAACCCCCATGGCGACAGGGACAGTTATTTATACGGCAGTTTGGCAGGGCTTGGGAAATGCTAGCCTCCCCTTTTATGCGACAAGTATTGGGATGTGGTGTATCCGCATTGGGACAGCTTATCTGATGGGTATTGTTCTTGGTTGGGGCTTGCCTGGTATTTGGGCAGGGACTCTCTTGGATAATGGTTTTCGTTGGTTATTTCTACGTTACCGTTACCAGCGTTATATGATGTTGAAAGGATAGGAGATGCAAAAAATAGCCTTTATTTGGGATTTAGACGGGACTTTATTGGACTCTTACGAAGCGATTTTGTCAGGGATTGAGGAGACATTTGCTCAGTTTTCTATTCCTTATGATAAGGAAAAAGTGAGAGAGTTTATCCTCAGGTACTCTGTGCAGGACTTGCTGGAGAAGGTGGCAGAAGAGAGAAATCTGGATGCGGAAGTACTCAACCAGGTGCGTGCCCAAAGTCTGGCTGAGAAAAATGCCCAGGTAGTTTTGATGCCAGGTGCGCGTGAAGTGCTAGCTTGGGCAGACGAAGCAGGGATTCAGCAGTTTGTCTATACTCATAAGGGGGATAATGCTTTTGCCATTCTCAGAGACTTGGGGTTGGAATCCTATTTCAAAGAGATTTTAACCAGTCAGAGTGGCTTTGCGCGCAAGTCCAGTCCAGAAGCGGCGACCTATCTGCTAGACAAGTATGAGTTGGATTCTGAGAAGACCTATTATATAGGGGACCGGACTTTGGATGTGGAATTTGCCCAGAATAGTGGCCTTCAAAGCATCAATTTTTTAGAGTCGTCTTATGAAGGGAATCACAGGATTCAAGCACTGGCAGATATTCCTCGTATTTTCTAGGATTAGGAGCGAGAAGATTGTGTCAGTTTTATGACAGAAACCTAACAAACTATTTCAAGTAATCGAGTTTGTTACAGGGAATAGACAGTTCTGTTAAATAGGCCCGAGAGGGCTTTTTTTCTGCTTTTTTTGTGTTATGATAGACAGGTACTCATTTGAAAGGAATATGAACGAATGAAGAAAAGAATTATTTTAGCCTCAACAGTAGCCTTATCTCTTGCTCCCACATTAGGAGCGAAAGCTCAAGAAATCTCTTGGACAGCACGTAGCGTTGAGCAAATCCAAAATGATGTGACGAAAAACGAGAACAAAAACAGCTATACAGTTCAGTATGGTGATACCCTGAGCACGATTGCAGAAGCTTTGGGAGTAGATGTGACGGTTCTTGCTAATTTGAACAAAATCATCAATATGGACTTGATTTTCCCAGATACTGTCCTCACTACAACTGTCAATGAGGCAGAAGAGGTAACGGAAGTTGAAATCCAAGCTCCTCAAGCAGATGCTAGTGAAGAAGTGACGACTGCGACAGCTGATTTGACGACGAATCAAGTAACAGTCGATGAACAAACAGTTCAAGTAGAAGACCTTTCTCAACCAATTGAGGAAGCTCCAACTGCAACAGAGACTGAAAAACCAGCAGAAGTAGCGCCAAGTTCAGAAGTTTCTGAGACAGCGACAGTTGCTGAAGAGACACCATCTACAGAAACATCTGTAGCTGAAGAAACAGCTGAAACGACTCCAGCGGAAGCACCAGTAGCAGAAACAACTAGTCCAGTTGAAGAAGCTCCACAAGCAGCGACTCCAGCTACCGAAGAAACGGCAGCAACAACTCCAGCAGAAGCCCCAGTAGCAGCTGCTCCAGCAACTGAAACACCTGCTGATACAACAGGATCAAGTGCAACAGAAGAAGCAGTATCAACAGCAACTTCTGACACTGCAACTTCGACTTATCAAGCAGAGCAAAGCCAAACTCCTTCAAGAACATATTCAGCTCCAGCGGCTCCTGACTATGCAGGACTTGCTGTAGCTAAGTCTGAGAATGCTGGTCTTCAACCGCAAACGGCAGCCTTTAAGGAAGAAATCGCCAACTTGTTTGGCATCACATCCTTTAGTGGTTACCGTCCTGGAGACAGTGGCGACCATGGGAAAGGTTTGGCCATCGACTTTATGGTTCCAGTGAGTTCAGCACTTGGTGATCAAATCGCGGAATATGCAGTCAAAAATATGGCTAGCCGTGGTATCAACTATATCATCTGGAAACAACGTTTCTACGCTCCATATGATAGTAAATATGGACCAGCCTATACGTGGAATCCAATGCCAGACCGTGGTAGCGTAACCGAAAACCACTATGACCACGTTCACGTTTCAATGAACTAATCATTAAAATGGAAGTTGGGAACTGATTGAGTTCTCGCTTCTTTTTTGTGTGTAAATTCTTCAGGATAAAAGGGATAAATATGAGGAAGTGAGTAATATTTCAAGAGAATGTAAGCATATTACTTGATTTATGTTTTGGATTACATTATACTTGATAAGTCAATAATTGATGAATCAATCTAAAAGGAGAAAGATTTATGGTAGCAATCCATGATTTACTGTATCAACTACGATTAGCAGATCAGTCTATGACACAACTATTTGAACGCCAATTGGGAATTAGTCTGACTCGTTATCAAATCTTATGTTTCTTAATCGATCAGTCTCCGTGTAATCAAATAGCAGTTCAGGATAGATTGAAGATTGATCAGGCTGCCTTGACAAGGCACTTTAAAATTTTGGAAAAGGAAGGTTTGGTTAATCGACGTCGGAATCCTGAAAACCAGAGGGAGGTTTTGGTGGAAGTGACAGACTTTGCGAGAGAACAACTAATAACCAACTCTCCCCAACACCATATAAACGTAAAGAGTCAGATGGAGAGTGTACTTACAAAAGGAGAGCGAGAAGAGTTCAGTCGCTTGTTAGAAAAGTTGATATCTGGCTTAGAAGAGATAAAAATTTAAGGAGAAAATATGTCTATTGTTACAATTATTTTAGCAACTATCGTTGCTTTGGAGCATTTTTACATTTTTTATTTGGAAAGTGTGGCTACGCAATCAGACACTACTAGTCGAGTGTTTAATGTGGATAAGGAAGAACTGGCTTGTTCTTCAGTGAGTTCATTATTTAGAAATCAAGGAATTTATAATGCTTTGATAGGTGTGTTTCTCTTGTACGGGATTTATTTTTCGCAAAGCTTGGAAGTTGTGACCATCTTTGTTTTATTTGTGCTTGGTGCAGCGACCTACGGTTCTCTGACAGCAGACAAGAAGATTATTCTGAAGCAAGGTGGGCCTGCTATTTTGACTCTGCTGAGTATGTTACTTTTGAAATAAGAAAACCAGCGTCCTGAACGACGCTGGTTTTTGTAGACTCTTATCCATTTCGACGTTTACGGGCTAGTAGGGCTCTGTAAAAGAAGATGTGATTGTTTTGGATATAGGGAAGGATTGAAAAACTAGCAATTCCAAAGGTGATCCAGTTGAGGAAGTACCAAGGGAGTAGTTGTAGGTCGAGGACAAAGCGTTGAAACTTGTAACCCTTCATCAAGAAACGGCTAGTTTTCAGGATTTGGCTTGGTTTAGCCTGTCCTAAATCCAGAGTGTCGCAGAGGAGGAATTCTACCTGCGAGTAGGCATAATGTTGCGGAACGTAGAGGATGTTCCCTACAATCATCAAGATGAGGCTCGCGAAAAAGTAGAGGCCAAAGGTCATAAGGAACTGCTCCGTTTCAACTGATGAGAGGTCTAGTTTTGGAAATTCAGGATGTAAGGCGACAAATCTCCGAGCTAAGAGATTGCTATAAAAGAGAAAATAAACGCCTACTAAGTTTGGAATGCTCCATAAAAAGAGGTAGAAACGTTTGAGGAGCAGAGTTAGGAAGGTTTGCGAGAAGCGCTCTTCAGCAAAGAGGGCTAGACTTGATTTTACTGAGAGGTTCGTATCAGGATCCTTGAGGAGTCGGAGTGTCGCAAAAGCAGCACCTGCTAGAAAAATCGTGCTCACAAAAGAAACCACTAGTGGGAAGAGATAGGCTTGGAGCACTTGTGCCAGCATGCTGAAAAAGGATTGCTCTAAAACACTTTCTTGGAGACGAGCCAAGGGGTTGAGAAAGCCTGATAAGATGACCAGTATGCTAGGTAAGAGATAGACGAGAAATAGGCGGGGATTTTCAGCCTGAAATTGCCTCGTCTGCAGACGAATGGTTTTTAAATCAATTTTTGTGTATTTCATTCTCTCATTATACCATAGTTCGTGACAGTTCCTAGTTTTTTTGATAAAATCATACAGTATGCCTTTGCGCACAAAGTATGAACTGGGACTGTCTTTCCCAGCTTCGGAGGTAGAAAATGTCAGATTCACCAATCAAATACCGTTTGATTAAGAAAGAAAAACACACGGGAGCTCGTCTGGGAGAAATCATCACTCCTCATGGCGCATTTCCAACGCCTATGTTTATGCCAGTTGGGACTCAAGCTACTGTCAAGACCCAGTCACCAGAAGAGTTGAAGGAGATGGGATCAGGAATTATCCTGTCCAATACCTATCATCTCTGGCTTCGCCCTGGGGACGAACTCATCGCACGCGCAGGTGGTCTCCACAAATTTATGAACTGGGATCAACCAATTTTGACAGATAGTGGTGGCTTCCAGGTTTATTCCCTAGCAGATAGCCGCAATATCACCGAAGAAGGAGTAACCTTTAAAAACCATCTCAATGGCTCCAAGATGTTCCTATCACCAGAGAAAGCCATCTCTATTCAGAACAATCTAGGCTCCGACATCATGATGTCTTTTGATGAATGTCCTCAGTTTTACCAACCTTATGACTACGTTAAGAAATCAATCGAGCGTACTAGTCGTTGGGCTGAGCGTGGTTTGAAGGCTCACCGTCGCCCACATGACCAAGGTTTGTTTGGAATTGTACAGGGGGCAGGATTTGAAGACCTTCGCCGTCAGTCAGCTCATGACCTTGTTAGCATGGATTTCCCTGGCTACTCTATCGGTGGTTTGGCAGTAGGAGAAACGCACGAAGAGATGAATGCAGTCTTGGACTTCACAACCCAACTTCTTCCTGAAAACAAACCTCGCTATTTGATGGGTGTGGGAGCGCCAGATAGCTTGATTGATGGGGTTATTCGTGGTGTGGATATGTTTGACTGTGTCTTGCCAACTCGTATCGCTCGTAATGGGACTTGTATGACCAGCCAAGGTCGTTTGGTTGTCAAAAATGCCCAATTCGCTGAAGACTTTACGCCACTGGATCCTGAGTGTGATTGCTACACATGTAAGAACTACACACGCGCCTACCTTCGTCACTTGCTCAAGGCTGATGAAACCTTCGGTATCCGTTTGACTAGTTATCACAATCTCTACTTCTTGCTCAATCTGATGAAGCAGGTCCGCCAAGCCATCATGGATGACAATCTCTTGGAATTTCGTGAGTATTTTGTAGAAAAATATGGCTACAACAAGTCAGGACGCAATTTTTAAAGTGTAAAAATAGAATGCCAAAATCCTAAGTTTTCTCTTAGGATTTTTCCTATTTTTTTGATAGAATAGGGAGTATAATGGAATGGAAATTAGGTGGTGTTTTGCTTCCTAATTTAATGGAGAATAGACTCGTATGCGTATTAAATGGTTTTCCTTGATTAGGATTACAGGTTTACTTTTGGTGCTTTTGTACCACTTCTTTCAAACGATCTTTCCTGGAGGATTCTTTGGGGTAGATGTCTTTTTCACTTTTTCAGGATTTTTGATCACCTCCCTCCTTTTAGAAGAATTTGGGAAGGTACGCCAGATCGATTTGCTGGGCTTTTTTAAGAGACGGTTTTACCGCATCGTGCCACCTGTGGTGCTGATGGTTTTGGTGACCATGCCTTTTACTTTCTTGGTTCGTCAAGACTATGTTGCTGGAATTGGTGGCCAGGTTGCTGGAGTTCTCGGTTTTATGACCAACTTCTACGAAATGTTAACAGGGGGAAGTTATGAATCCCAGTTCATTCCGCATCTCTTTGTTCACAACTGGAGTCTAGCTGTTGAGGTTCACTACTATATCCTTTGGGGCTTAGCGGTTTGGTTCTTATCGAAACGTTCAAAATCTAGTAGTCAATTGAGAGGGATGGTCTTTCTCCTTTCTGCTGGAGCTTTTATCATTAGCTTTTTCTCCATGTTTATTGGTAGTCTAATGGCGAGTTCCTATTCATCTGTCTACTTTTCAAGTTTAACCCATGTCTATCCCTTCTTTTTAGGAAGCATTTTGGCGACGGTTGTGGGGGTTCGTCAGACGAGCGATTTAGTCAAGCAGTTTGACCGGATGTGGGACCTTCGTCAAAATCTACTGGTGTTTGCTGCTGGGCTTTTGGTGTTAGTGCTCTTGACTTTCTTTGTCAAGTTCACCTACCTGTTTGCGTACTTATTTGGCTTCTTGCTAGCAAGTTTAGCGGCAGTGACTATGATTTTTGCTGCGCGTGTCTTGCATGAGAAAACGCCTGAGATACAAGAACCTCGGATCATTACATTTTTAGCGGATACCAGCTACGCGGTTTATCTCTTCCACTGGCCTTTTTATATTATCTTTTCTCAGTTGATGAGTAATCTGCCTGCTGTTATTCTGACAATCATCTTTTCTTATTTCTTTGCTATCCTATCCTTCTATATTATTGAGCCATTGATTGCCGGCAAATCCAATCCTTTAATACGGAAGATTAGTCCATTGCCTCATATTAAACCAATTAGTGCTGGTGCTGCTGGCGGTCTTACCTTGCTTACCTTGATCATCATAGCTGTGGCTCCTCAAGTTGGAGCTTTTGAGACAGACTTGATGGTCAATGGTTTCAAACAAGCCCAGACCAATATAGGACAAACAAAGACTCTTGCTGAACAAGCTGAACTGAGTCGTCTAGGAATTTCTGAGGGAACAAGCCTAATAGGAGATTCGGTAGCCTTGCGTGCCAATACAGCCTTACAAGAGGCACTTCCTGAAGCAAATATCAATGCCCAGGTTAGTCGAACGACCAAGCAAGCCAACGATATTATGCTCAATAACAGTCAGAACAAGGCGCTGCTAAAAACAGTTGTCATTGCAACGGGAGTCAATAATCCTGAAGGCTATAAGAATGATTTGGACAGCATCGTGAACAATCTACCGAAAGGACACCATCTGATACTGGTGACACCTTATGAGGGAGACAAGAGCAAGGACACTTATGCATCAGTGGAGCAGTATGCGGCTTATGCACGGGAATTAGCTGAAAAGAATCCTTACGTGAGCATCGCTGACTGGAATAAGGTTGCTAAGGAACACCCTGAAATCTGGGCTGGAACCGACCAAGTCCACTTTGGGAATGATAGCAACATGATTGAAGAAGGTGCTAAGCTATACGCAGAAACGATCGCAGCTGCCGTTAAGGCTGCTCAAGAACTGCCTGTAAAATCAAAATAAGATCAAAGAGTTGGAGAAATCCAGCTCTTTTAAAATATCTCTAGAAAATAGGTCTATACCATTTACAAATGAAAAAGAAAGGTTTATAATGTAATTGACATAATAAATTCTAGAATCAATCTATCAAGGAGGTTATCATTATGCCTAATTATATTAAAGCGGATCAGTTTTTCTACCCACACGGAGTTCGTAGTGGCGGCTACTTGGAACTTGTGGATGGCAAGTTTGGTAAACATGTAGAACAGATTCCTGAAGGAGCTGAGGTGATTGACTATACCGGTTATAGCATTGCCCCAGGACTTGTGGATACCCATATTCATGGATTTGGCGGTGTGGATGTCATGGACAATAACATCGAAGGAACCCTTCATACTATGAGTGAAGGATTGCTTAGCACGGGTGTTACCAGCTTCTTGCCAACGACGTTGACTTCCTCTTACGAGCAGTTGCTTGCAGTAACAGAAAATATCGGTGCTCGTTACCAGGAAGCAAGTGGAGCCAAGATTCGTGGGATCTATTTTGAAGGGCCTTATTTCACAGAGAAATACAAGGGAGCCCAAAACCCTGCCTATATGAAAGACCCTCGTATGGATGAGTTTCGTGCTTGGCAAAAAGCAGCCAATGGCCTGCTCAATAAAATCGCCCTTGCGCCAGAACGCGAAGGTGTAGAAGACTTTGTTCGTACAGTTACGGGTGAAGGAGTGACCGTTGCTCTTGGACACTCCAATGCGACTTTTGATGAAGCTAAAAAGGCAGTAGATGCTGGAGCAAGCGTTTGGGTACATGCCTACAACGGAATGCGTGGGTTGACTCACCGTGAGCTCGGTATGGTGGGAGCCATGTATGAATTGCCACATACTTACGCAGAATTGATTTGTGACGGTCACCATGTGGATCCAAAGGCCTGTGATATTTTGCTCAAGCAAAAAGGAACTGAAAATATCGCCCTTATCACAGACTGTATGACAGCGGGTGGCTTGGAAGACGGCGACTACATGTTGGGAGAATTCCCGGTAGTAGTTGCTAATGGAACTGCTCGCCTCAAATCGACAGGAAATTTGGCAGGTTCTATCCTCAAACTCAAAGATGGTTTGAAGAATGTGGTCGAATGGGGCATTGCGAATCCGCATGAAGCAGTCATGATGGCCAGTCTCAACCCAGCAAAATCTGTTCACATCGATGATGTCTGTGGCCAAATCCGTGAAGGCTACGACGCTGACTTTATCGTACTAGATAAAGATTTGGAATTGGTAGCAACCTACCTAGATGGTGTGAAACGTTATCAAGCCTAAGAAGATAAAAATAGGGGTCAATAAAGGACTCCTATTTTTATTATCAGATGAAAATAACAGGCTTCTTAAAGAAGTTTCTAATGGGGGAAACAAGCAAAATCCTTTTCTTGTAATAAAAAATTAGATATAATATACGATACAAAGGAAGTAGTAAGAATGTATCGTGTTATAGAAATGTATGGGGATTTTGAACCGTGGTGGTTCATAGAAGGTTGGGAAGAAGATGTCATCATGAGTCAATCTTTTGACAAGTATTATGATGCTCTAAAATATTATAAATCATGCTGGTTTGAGCTGGAAAAGAAGAATCCTCTTTATAAGAGTCGGAGTGATTTGATGACTATTTTTTGGGATCCTGCTGACCAACGCTGGTGTGATGAGTGTGATGAGTATTTGCAGCAGTATCATTCTTTGGCACTTTTACAGGATGAGCAAGTCATCCCCGATGAAAAGCTACGTCCAGGCTACGAAAAACAAACAGGTCAAGAAAAACACCGTTCTTGCCGTATGAAATGGAGATAAAAAGTAACTTTTTAAGTTGCTTTTTTTATTTTTTTGCGAATAGTTAGATAAGGAGGGCGGTATGGTACAAGAAATTGCACAGAAAATTATTGCTACTGCGAAAGAAAAGAAGGCTCAGGATATCTATTTCATTCCCAAGGAAAAGTCCTACGAGCTTCACATGCGGGTTGGAGACGAGCGGTGTCTCGTTGACTCCTATGAGTTTGATGTTTTAGCTGCTGTGATTAGTCATTTTAAGTTTGTGGCGGGTATGAACGTAGGAGAGAAGAGGCGCAGTCAGCTGGGTTCTTGCGACTATCAGCATGGGGAGAAGAAGTCTTCTCTGCGTTTGTCTACCGTAGGAGATTATCGGGGGCATGAGAGTTTGGTCATTCGTTTGTTGCACGATGAGGAGCAGGATCTGAATTTCTGGTTTCAGGATATGAACGAACTGGGTGAGCAGTACAGGCAACGGGGACTCTATCTATTTGCAGGTCCAGTCGGAAGTGGCAAGACGACCTTGATGCACGAATTGGCCAAGTCTCTGTTTAAAGGGCAACAGGTTATGTCCATTGAAGATCCTGTCGAGATCAAGCAGGAAGACATGCTCCAGTTGCAGTTGAATGAAGCGATTGGCTTGACCTATGAAAATCTGATCAAACTGTCTCTCCGGCATCGTCCGGACCTCTTGATTATTGGTGAAATTCGGGATAGCGAGACAGCGCGTGCAGTGGTCAGAGCCAGTTTGACAGGGGCGACAGTTTTTTCAACCATTCATGCCAAGAGTATCCGAGGTGTTTATGAACGCCTTCTGGAGTTGGGTGTGACGGAGGAGGAATTAGCAGTTGTTCTGCAAGGAGTCTGCTACCAGAGATTAATTGGGGGAGGAGGAATCGTTGACTTTGCAAACAAAGACTATCAGGAACACCAGCCAACTAGCTGGAATGAACAGATTGAGCAGCTTCTTAAAGATGGACATATCACAAGTCTTCAGGCTGAAACGGAAAAAATTAGCTACAGCTAAGCAGAAGAAAATCATCACTTTGTTTAACAACCTCTTCTCCAGTGGCTTTCATTTGGTGGAAATTATTTCTTTTTTGGGCAGAAGTGCCTTGCTGGAAAAGGACTATGTGGCCCAGATGCACCAAGGATTGTCTCAGGGGAAATCCTTTTCAGAAATGATGGAAAGTTTGGGCTTTTCAAGTGCCATTGTGACCCAATTATCTCTAGCTGAAGTACATGGAAATCTTCACCTGAGTTTGGGAAAGATAGAAGAATATCTGGATAATTTGGCCAAGGTCAAGAAAAAGTTAATCGAAGTGGCGACTTATCCCCTGATTTTGCTGGGATTTCTCCTGCTAATCATGCTGGGGTTGAGAAACTATCTACTTCCCCAACTGGACAGTAGCAATATTGCCACTCAAATCATCGGCAATCTGCCACAAATATTTCTGGGACTAGTGCTGGTTTGCTCTCTATCTTTACTTTTAGCCCTCACTTTCTACAAAAGAAGTTCCAAGATGCGGGTTTTCTCGATGTTGGCACGGGTTCCCTTTCTAGGAATCTTTGTCCAGACCTATCTGACGGCCTATTACGCGCGTGAATGGGGCAATATGATTTCACAGGGGATGGAGCTGACGCAAATTTTTCAGATCATGCAGGAACAAGGTTCTCAGCTCTTTAAAGAAATCGGTCAAGATTTGGCTCAAGCCCTGCAAAATGGCCGCGAATTTTCTCAAACCATAACGACCTATCCTTTCTTTAAGAAGGAGTTGAGTCTCATCATCGAGTATGGGGAAGTCAAGTCCAAGCTGGGGAGTGAGTTGGAAATCTACGCGGAAAAGACTTGGGAATCCTTTTTTATCCGAGTCAACCGCACCATGAACTTAGTACAGCCACTGGTTTTTATCTTTGTGGCCCTGATTATCGTTTTACTTTATGCGGCAATGCTCATGCCCATGTATCAAAATATGGAGGTAAATTTTTAAAATGAAAAAACTCATGACAAAATTAAAAAAAGCCAAGGTTCAAGCTTTCACTCTGGTAGAGATGTTAGTCGTCCTTTTAATCATCAGTGTTCTTCTCTTGCTCTTTGTGCCCAATTTGACCAAGCAAAAGGATACCGTAGATGACAAAGGAAAAGCTGCTGTTGTCAAGGTCGTAGAAAGCCAGGCAGAGCTCTATAGTCTGGACAAGAATGAAGATGCTAGCCTTAGCAAATTACAAGCAGACGGTCGTATCACAGCTGAGCAAGCCAAAGCTTATAAAGACTACCATGCAAAACAAAAAACAAGTCAAACTGTTGCAGATTAAGGCCTTTACCATGCTGGAAAGTCTCTTAGTTTTGGGACTTGTGAGTATCCTTGGTTTAGGCTTGTCCGGTTCTGTTCAGTCCAGTTTTGCGGCGGTAGAGGAGCAGATTTTCTTTATGGAGTTTGAAGAACTCTATAGGGAAACGCAAAAACGCAGTCTAGCCAGTCAGCAAAAGACCAGTCTGAACTTAGATGGGCAGACGATCAGCAATGGCAGTCAAAAGTTGACCGTTCCTAAAGAAATTCAGGCGCCATCAGGACAAAGCATTATATTTGACCGAGCTGGGGGCAATTCGTCCCTGGCTAAGGTTGAATTTCAGACTAGCAAAGGAGTGATTCGCTATCAATTATATCTAGGAAATGGAAAAATTAAACGCATTAAGGAAACTAAAAATTAAGGCAGTAATCTTACTAGAAGCAGTAGTAGCTTTGGCTGTGTTTGCCAGCATTGCAACCCTCCTTTTAGGACAAATTCAGAAAAATAGACAAGAAGAGGCAGAAATCTTGCAAAAGGAAGAAGTCTTGCGTGTGGCGAAGATGGCTCTGCAGACAGGTCAAAATCAGGTAAACATAAACGGAGTGGAGGTTCAGGTGTTTGCTAGTGAAAAGGGATTGGAGGTCTACCATGGTTCAGAGAAGTTGCTCGACCTTAAAGAGCAGTAAGGTAAGAGCGTTCACTCTATTAGAATCTCTGATTGCCCTTATCGTCATTAGCGGAGGCTTGCTCCTTTTTCAAGCTATGAGTCAGCTCCTCATTTCAGAAGTTCGTTACCAGCAGCAAAGCGAGCAAAAGGAGTGGCTCTTGTTTGTGGATCAACTGGAGGCAGAGTTAGAGCGTTCGCAGTTTGAAAAGGTAGAAGGCAATCGCCTCTATTTAAAACAAGATGGTAAGGATATCTCTATAGGGAAGTCTAAATCGGATGATTTTCGAAAAACGGATACCAGCGGACGGGGCTATCAGCCGATGGTTTATGGACTCAAATCAGCACAGATTACAGAGGAAAACCAATTGGTTCGCTTTCGCTTCCAATTTCAAAAGGGCTTAGAAAGGGAGTTCATCTATCGTGTGGAAAAAGCAAAAAGTTAAGGCAGGCGTTCTCCTATACGCAGTCACTATGGCAGCCATTTTTAGCCTTTTGTTGCAGTTTTATTTGAATCGGCAGGTCGCCCATCACAAAGACTATACCCTAAACAAAGAGAAGTTGGCTGCTTTTGCCATGGCTAAACGAAGCAAAGATAAGGCTGAGCAAGAAAGTGGTGAACGAGTCTTTAACTTAGGAAAGGTCACGTATCACAATACGAAAACAGATTTTGTAACAAGTGTTCGTATGAATAAGGGCAACTATGAATTTCTCTTTCCTTCGATGAAAGCCAAGGAAAAGAAAACAGCTAAAAAGGAAGAGGTGGCGACTGATTCAAGCAATCAAGCAGGGAAGAAAAAATCAGAAGAAAAGCCTGAAAAGAAAGACAAATCCTAGTCAATTCAACTTCTTTGTGCTAAACTAAAAACATGAAACACGATTTTAATCACAAAGCAGAAACCTTTGATTCCCCTAAAAATATCTTCCTTGCAAACTTGGTTTGTCAAGCAGTTGAAGCACAGATTGATTTTCTATCAGACAAGGAAATATTGGACTTCGGTGGTGGGACGGGTCTGTTAGCCTTGCCTCTAGCTAAGCAAGCCCAGTCGGTTACCCTTGTAGACATCTCGGAGAAAATGCTGGAGCAAGCCCGTTTGAAAGCAGAGCAACAAGACATCAAGAATATCCAGATTTTGGAGCAGGATTTACTGGCAAATCCCTTGGAACAGCAATTTGACCTGATTGTTGTCAGTCGGGTTCTTCATCATATGCCTGATCTAGATGCAACTCTTGCCATGTTTTACCATCACCTTAGGGAGAATGGACAGGTCCTCATTGCTGATTTTGTCAAGACAGATACCAACCACCATGGTTTTGATTTAGCTGAACTGGAAACCAAGCTCGCCCAGTTTGGTTTTTCAAGCATTGACAGTCAGATTCTCTATAGCGCTGAAGAATTGTTTCAAGGAAATTATTCAGAACTCTTTTTAACAGTAGCCCAAAAATCACTCGCTGACTATGTACTGACCCCCAAAAGTTGGACAAATAATTATTGAAAGGATTTAGTTCTGTATTGTACAGGCCTAAGTCCTTTTAGTTAGACTTTGATTCGTTTGTTGTTTTAGTAATCAATGTAGTCCATAATAGCTTGTTCAAGGTCTTCTAAAGACCTAAAATGCTTCTCATAACCGTAAAACATCTCTGATTTCAAAATACCAAAGAAGGACTCCATCATCCCATTGTCTGGGCTGTTGTCCCTGCGTGACATAGATGCTTGCATTCCCTTACCCTCTAGGAACCGATGATAAGAATCGTGTTGGTATTGCCAGCCTTGGTCACTATGGAGAATCGTATTCTAGTAGAGTTTCTCTGTGAATGCCTGTTCCAACATGGTTTTCACTTGTTTCAAATTAGGCGAAGTAGATAGACTATAAGCAATAATTTCACTGTTAAAGCCATCTAAAACTGGCGATAAATAGAGTTTCTGTGTGCTATTTGGAATGGCAAACTTTGTCACATCTGTATAGCACTTTTCCATCGGTTTCGCCCCTTCGAACTGGCGTTGAATAAGATTCTCTGCTTTCTTGCCAATCTCTCCTTGGTAGGAAGAATACTTCCGTTTTCGACGGATACGAGCTGTTAAACCAAGGCCCTTCATCAACCGTTGAACTTTCTTATGATTGACCGCATAACCACGATTTCTTAGTTGCAAGTGAATCCGACGATAGCCATAATTTCCTTTATGGTCATTATAAATGGTTTGAATTTCGGTTTTAAACTCTTTATCTTTATCAACCCCATCCAGCTGTTTCAAATGGTAATAGTAAGTTGAATGAGCTAAACGTGCTGTTTCAAGAAGCAAATCTAGTCGAAATCCTCCTGAAACCATTTCTCTAATTGTCTCTGCCTTTCTCGCTCTATGGCCTCGTCCCTTTCCTACAATTCTTTTAACTTTTTTAGGTAGGCCGCCTCAGTCCGTAAGCGTTCATTCTCCTCTTGAAGTCGCTCTAGTTCTGTCATTTTTTGTTTTAAATCAGGAGAATAGTAACGATTTTTTCCTTTTTTGACGATTTCTATTCCATATTGGTCAATTAATTTCACCATGTACTTTAGACCAGAAGCATCCACACCAAATCTTTTTGAAAGCTGTTTGAAGCTTTGTACTTATTTTCTTAGTTCATAGATTTGAACTTTATCTTCATAACTCAATTTCATAATAAAACACCCCAAAAGTTAGATTTTTTCTGTCTAACTTTTGGAGTGCAGTTCATACTTTCAGTCCTGCTTTTTATTCTAAATGTTCTACTGCATACTGAGCTTCTTCATCAGTAAATTTTTCAAATTCTGTCAACTGATTTTTTAATGCTTCATTTGATAAGCCAGCAGTTTTTTGATAACTTTTAGCTTTTTCAACTGCTTCTTTTTTCCAGTCAATACCAGCATTTTCAACTGCATATTTAGCTTCTTCATCAGTAAATTTTTCAAATTCTGTCAACTGATTAACCATACCTTCTTTTGAAAGATGAGCTGTTTTGGAATAAGACTTAGCTTTTTCAACTGCCTCTTTTTTCCAATCAATACCAGCATTTTCAACTGCATATTGAACAGCATCTTCAGGGAATTTTTCAAATTCTGTCAACTGATTAACCATACCTTCTTTTGAAAGATGAGCTGTTTTAGAATAAGACTTAGCTTTCTTTAAAGCAGCCTTAAACTCAGAAGAAACATTTTGGTCTTCTGTAGTAGTTGATGAAGAAGTTTGTTCAGTTTTTGCTTCAGAAGCTTTTGAAGCTTCTTTCTTCTCAGTTTTTGATGAACAAGCAACCAAAGCAATTGAAGCTAAACCAACAAAAAGAATAGTTGTAATTTTTTTCATTTTTCTCTCTCTATCAGCTTTTAACGTGGTTCAGTTTTTTTGCACGTCTCTTTATATTTTAATATATTTTATTAAAAAATGCAATCCTTAACATGTTCTATCCGTCTCTTTCTTATATCCAAAAACATCTTTATCAAATTCTAGATCTGCAATTTTTAAAATTTCCCTCTATTTTTTGTATAACTACCTCCAATTTGCGTTTATTCATACAAAAAACACGCATTTTTGATGCTGACATGATAATTCGGAGCGTTTTTCAGATTTTTTCGTAAGTAATACATCGCTGAAATTCTTAGAGCCTCAAAGATCTGAGTGTTTTTAGAGATATAACTTTCCGAAAAATATCAATTTTTCGGAAAGTTGCAGAATGACGCTAGCATATTAAAAAAACACAAAAAACTTGACAAATGATAGCGTATATGCTATCATTATATATATAATAAAATTTAAACGAAAGGGTTACTGATATTTTATGAATAATAAAGTAATAAGGTCCAGAAATGAATTTCGAATTGTATGATGAACAAGAATTCAAAAAGTATTTAGAAACACTCCCTAGAAAATCCCGCATGCGATTATTAGCACTTATTCAATCCATTGAAGATGCAGGTATTGTTGAATCAATGAAAATAGGTTGGGTTTCTAAAATACAAAAGAATCTCTATGAAATAAGACTAGAAACAAACGGACTATATCCACGAGCACTTTTTTTCAAGGTTATAGAATCGCAGGACACATCTAACGGCGAACCAAGATATGTTATCACAAATGCATTCTCTAAGAAGACAAATAAGACGCCGGTTGCTGAAATCAAGAAGAGTTTAAACCGTAGAAAAAGATATGATGAGTGAATAGAAACTAACTCGTAGAATGAGATGCCAGTGGCAGATATATTGATACTGTTAAATATCAATATATCTGTTCATCTAAATATAATTTAGATGAACAGATATGTTTATATTGTAAACATAAAAATATATAGGAGGAAAAAAATAGTGAAAGGCAACCTAAAAACATTTCAAAGTTTTAAAACGGAATATCTGGCAGAATTAGGTCCAGATGCAGTACAAGAATATGAATTTGCTCTCTTAGAATTTAAGATAGCAGAGACATTAAAAGAATTGAGAAAGGAATTAAATTTATCTCAAAGAGATTTTGCAAAAAGATTAAATAAACCGCAATCTACAGTTGCTCGAGTAGAAAATGGTTCAATGAGCCCCACTGTGGGATTACTTGAAGAAATAGCAAAATGTTCAAACAAAGAGTTAAAAATTGAATTTGTTAGTCGTTAGATAATTATATTGCTATTGAGAGCGTAAATATTTTTTATAAAAGTTTTATTTTAAGGTTTAAATATTATTAAAAAATTTGAACTATGCCACGTCAATACGTACGTATAGTTTACGATATTGTTTTATCAAAATTCAAAAGAGAGACTTCAAATAAGTTTCTCTTTTTTGATGAATTCTAAAAAACTTCTTCGCGATCAATCCCTGGGTATGGAGCTTGATCATTTAAAATACGATTTAAACAATCTATGCTAGATTGCAGATGAAACAGTTCTCTTTTTATCGCTGCCAGATCAGATGCTTTTGCTAATCGACCACACTGCCGCTGCATATGCCAGATTGTCTTTTGGATATTTTTTCTTTTAAATTTTTCATGCTTCAATTTTATCCTAAAAATTTCAGGAGTTTAAAAAACTCCTGAAATGCTAGTATTCTTATCTAAACGATTTTTTTAAAAAATTTTTTAATATTAATCTTGACAAACATTTACAACTAGTATATACTAGTTTTAGTAGAAATCGCTAGTAATTGCTAGTTGTCTCTAGTTAAAATATTTTATAAAGGAGGTAACGCTTATGGTTATCAAAAATGACACATATGCTGTTGCTCTACCGCTTGTGGATATTAATTTCCATTCAGCAAAAGAAGTGTTAGATGCTCACTTAGAAAAAGCAGAAGAATCAGGTTCAGTCTACTTTAGTACAAGCAATAGGCTTGATCCAAAAAAAGTTAAACAAGTTACAAAAGTAATACTTGTAAATAAATCATTTAGCTATATTGCTGATCTGGTGGGATATAAATATTTTGATGAAAAATCAGCTCCAATCAATGCAGCTGATTATGCTCCAGTTATTTTTGCAGAGGACCAAGATCTTCACTGGCTTCAATTATCGAATATCAGAAAAGTTAGCTTAGATGAATTGAATACCTTTGAAATGATCAATAAAAAAGCCCAATCAAAACACGGTGGCGTTGGGAACTATATCAAAAATACCGGTCGTCTTCAAGTATTCTACGCTAAGAAAGCAGGCTAATGATGTATCAAATAAATAGAAAAGCATCTCATAAAATGTACTGACCCCAAAAAGTTGGACAAATAATTATTGAAAGGATTTAGTTCTGTACTGCACAGGACTAAATCCTTTTAGTTTGACTTTAATTCTTTTATTGTTGTAGTAATTGATATAGTCTACAATGGCTTGTTCCAATTGCTTAAGCGACTGAAACGACTTCTCATAGCCGTAAAACATTTCGGATTTCAAAATGCCAAAGAAGGACTCCATCATCCCATTGTCTGGGCTGTTGCCCTTGCGGGACATAGATGCTTGCATTCCCTTACCCTCTAGGAACCGATGATAAGAATCGTGTTGGTATTGCCAGCCTTGATCACTATGGAGAATCGTATTCTCGTAGTGTTTCTCTGTGAATGCCTGTTCCAACATGGTTTTCACTTGTTTCAAATTAGGCGAAGTAGATAGACTATAAGCAATAATTTCACTGTTAAAGCCATCTAAAACTGGCGATAAATAGAGTTTCTGTGTGCTATTTGGAATGACAAACTTTGTCACATCTGTATAGCACTTTTCCATCGGTTTCGCCCCTTCGAACTGGCGTTGAATAAGATTCTCTGCTTTCTTGCCAATCTCTCCTTGGTAGGAAGAATACTTCCGTTTTCGACGGATACGAGCTGTTAAACCAAGGACTTTCATCAGCCGTTGGACCTTCTTATGATTCACCACAAGACCACGATTTCTTGGTTCTAAGTGAATCCGACGATAGCCATAATTTCCCTTGTGTTCGGTAAAAATGACCTGAATTTCAGTTTTAAGTTCTTGATCCTTATCAACCCCATCCAGCTGTTTCAAATGGTAATAGTAAGTTGAGTGAGCTAAACGAGCTGTTTCAAGAAGTAAATCTAGTCGAAATCCTCCTGAAACCATTTCTCTAACTGTTTCTGCCTTTCTCACTGTAAGGCTTCGTCCCTTTCCTACAATTCTTTTAACTTTTTTAGGTAGGCCACCTCGGTACGTAGTCGTTCATTCTCCTCTTGAAGTCGCTCTAGTTCTGTCATTTCTTCCCAAGTTTTCTTACGTTTACGTCCCATTTTAGGTATTCTCCCTCTTGTTTTCTCAACAATAGTATACCCGTGTTTCCTATATTGTTCCGGTCAATTTGAAAGCATTCCTTAGTTTGGGAGAGCATAATCAAGGCCGACACTTCTATGTGAACAACCTTCCAGCAGAACTTTATCTATCATTTCTTGTTTTAGTTCTGGAGAATAGTAACGATTTTTTCCTTTTTTGACGATTTCTATTCCATATTGGTCAATTAATTTCACCATGTACTTTAGACCAGAAGCATCCACACCAAATCTTTTTGAAAGCTGTTTGAAGCTTTGTACTTATTTTCTTAGTTCATAGATTTGAACTTTATCTTCATAACTCAATTTCATAATAAAACACCCCAAAAGTTAGATTTTTTCTGTCTAACTTTTGGAGTGCAGTTCACTAAAGCAGTGATTTTTTCTCTTCAGATGGAAAAAAGGAGGGAAATTTGATAAGATAGGAATATGGATTTTGAAAAAATTGAACAAGCTTATACGTATTTACTAGAGAATGTCCAAGTCATCCAAAGTGATTTGGCGACCAACTTTTATGATGCCTTAGTGGAGCAAAACAGCATCTATCTGGATGGTGAAACTGAGCTAGAGCAGGTCAAAGACAACAATCAAGCCCTTAAGCGTTTAGCACTTCGCAAGGAAGAGTGGCTCAAGACCTACCAGTTTCTCTTGATGAAGGCAGGACAAACGGAACCTTTACAGGCCAATCACCAGTTTACACCAGATGCCATTGCCCTTCTCTTGGTACTCATTGTAGAAGAGTTGTTTAAACAAGAGGAAATTAGCATCCTCGAAATAGGTTCTGGTATGGGGATTTTGGGGGCTACTTTCTTGACTTCTCTCGCTAAAAAAGTAGATTACTTGGGAGTCGAAGTGGATGATTTGCTGATTGATTTGGCAGCCAGTATGGCAGATGTGATTGGTTTGCAGGCTGGTTTTGTCCAAGGCGATGCCGTTCGTCCGCAAATGCTTAAAGAAAGCGACGTGGTCATTAGCGACTTGCCTGTTGGCTATTACCCAGAAGATGCCATCGCTTCGCGCTATCAAGTGGCTTCTAGTCAAGAGCATACCTATGCCCATCATTTGCTGATGGAGCAAGGGCTCAAGTACCTTAATTCAGATGGCTATGCTATTTTTCTAGCTCCGAGTGATTTATTGACCAGTCCTCAAAGTGACTTATTAAAAGGGTGGCTCAAAGACGAAGTGAGTCTGGCTGCTATCATCGCTCTGCCAGAGGATATTTTCTCAACTGCAAGCCAAGCTAAAAGTATTTTTGTCTTACAGAAGAAAAGAGACAAGGAAATAGAACCCTTTGTTTACCCTCTTACTAGCTTGCAAGATCCGTCAGTATTGTTGACCTTTAAAGAAAATTTTCAAAATTGGAGCAAAGGTACTGAAATATAAAAGAGATTTTGTTATAATAGATGAAAACGCTTAAAAAAGAGGTATCATCTTATGACAAAAACAATTGCAATCAATGCAGGAAGCTCAAGCTTGAAATGGCAACTTTATCAAATGCCAGAAGAAACAGTATTGGCGAAAGGCTTGATTGAACGTATTGGCTTGAAGGATTCGATCTCAACTGTAAAATTTGACGACCGTTCTGAAAAACAAATTCTTGATATTGAAGATCACACACAAGCCGTTAAAATTTTATTGGATGATTTGATTCGTTTCGATATCATCAAATCTTATGATGAGATTACAGGTGTTGGGCACCGCGTTGTAGCTGGTGGTGAATACTTCAAGGAATCAACGGTCGTTGAGGGCGATGTTTTAGAGAAAGTCGAAGAGTTGGGACTTTTAGCTCCTCTTCACAATCCAGCTAACGCAGCTGGAATTCGCGCATTTAAGGAATTGCTTCCAGATATTACCAGTGTTGTCGTATTTGATACCTCATTCCACACAAGCATGCCAGAGAAGGCTTACCGCTATCCTCTACCAACTAAGTATTACACTGAGAACAAGGTTCGTAAATACGGAGCCCACGGGACAAGTCACCAGTTTGTCGCAGGAGAAGCAGCGAAACTTTTGGGCCGTCCTCTAGAAGATTTGAAATTGATTACCTGCCATATTGGTAACGGGGCTTCTATCACAGCTGTTAAGGGTGGGAAGTCTGTGGATACTTCTATGGGATTCACACCACTCGGCGGTGTGATGATGGGAACTCGTACAGGAGATATTGATCCTGCTATCATCCCTTATCTCATGCAATATACAGAGGATTTCAATACCCCTGAAGATATTAGTCGCGTTCTCAATCGTGAATCAGGGCTCATGGGAGTTTCTGGTCAGTCAAGCGATATGCGTGATGTGATTGCTGCCATGGAAGCAGGAGACCATGATGCGACTTTGGCTTATGAAATGTATGTCGATCGTATTCAAAAACATATCGGTCAATACCTTGCAGTCCTAAATGGAGCAGATGCGATTATCTTCACAGCAGGGATCGGTGAAAATGCAGCTTTGGTTCGTGAGGATGTCATTTCAGGTATCTCTTGGTTTGGTTGTGATGTGGATCCAGAAAAGAACGTCTTTGGCGTAACGGGAGACATCTCAACTGACGCAGCGAAAATCCGTGTCTTGGTTATTCCAACAGATGAAGAATTGGTGATTGCACGCGATGTTGAGCGCTTGAAAAAATAAGTAAATACACGTAAAATTTGATTGTAAAAAGAAGTTGGGAAAGAGATTTTCCAGCTTTTTTTATGTAGAAAATGTCTAAAACCTTGCTGTTATTGGCTTTTTCAAAAAATATGGTATAATAGTAGTAATTTAATAGATGGAGTTGAGTTTTGAAGAAAAGCTTTCGTGTAAAAAGAGAGAAAGATTTTAAGGCGATTTTCAAGGACGGAACAAGTTTTGCCAATCGAAAATTTGTTGTCTACCAATTGGAAAACCAGCAAAACCATTTTCGAGTAGGACTGTCCGTCAGCAAAAAGCTGGGGAATGCAGTTACCAGAAATCAAATTAAAAGACGAATCCGGCACATTCTACAAAGTGTAAAAGGGAGTTTAGTAGAGCATGTTGATTTTGTCGTGATTGCCCGAAAAGGGGTGGAAACCTTGGAATATGCAGAGATGGAGAAAAACCTACTCCACGTATTAAAGTTATCAAAGATTTACCAGGAAGGAAATGGGAGTGAAAAAGAAACTACAGTTGACTAGTTTGTTGGGCTTGTCCTTGGTTATCATGACAGCCTGTGCAACAAATGGTACAGCTAGCGATATAACAGCAGATTCGACAGACTTTTGGAGCAAATTCGTTTATTTTTTTGCTGAAATTATCCGCTTTTTGTCCTTTGACATTAGTATCGGAGTGGGGATTATCCTCTTCACAATCTTGATTCGGACGATTTTATTGCCGGTCTTTCAGACACAGATGGTTGCCTCTAGAAAAATGCAAGAGGCTCAACCACGCATCAAGGCTTTGCGAGAGCAATATCCGGGTCGTGATATGGAAAGTAGAACCAAGCTAGACCAGGAGATGCGTAAGGTTTATAAAGAGTTAGGAATCAAGCATTCATCCTCTCTCTGGCCAATTTTAATACAAATGCCGGTTCTCTTGGCGCTCTTTCAAGCCTTGAGTCGAGTTGACTTTTTGAAAACAGGTCACTTTTTATGGATTAATTTGGGAGGAGTAGATACAAGTTTTGTCCTTCCGATTTTGGCGGCAGTCTTTACCTTCTTGAGTAGCTGGTTATCGAATAAAGCTTTGTCCGAAAAAAGTGGAGCTACGACAGGGATGATGTATGGTATGCCTGTATTGATCTTTGTTTTTGCCATTTCCGCCCCAAGTGGTGTAGCCTTGTACTGGGCTGTATCCAATGCTTACCAAGTTTTGCAAACCTATTTCCTGAACAATCCTTTCAAGATTATTGCTGAAAGAGAAGCAGTGGCGCAAGCAGAAAAAGATTTAGAAGGCAAGAAGAGAAGAGCTTTGAAAAAAGCACAGAAAAAGAAAAAATAAGGAGGAATCTGGTAATGGTATTATTTACAGGTTCAACGGTTGAAGAAGCAATCCAAAAAGGATTGAAAGAATTAGACATTCCAAGAATGAAGGCCCACATCAAGGTCGTTTCGAAAGAGAAAAAAGGATTCTTAGGCTTGTTTGGTAAGAAGCCAGCTCAAGTTGATATCGAAGCCATTAGTGAAACGACAGTGATCAAAGCCAACCAGCAGGCCATTAAAGGGGTTCCAAAAGAAGTTAATGAAAAAAATGAACCCGTGAAAACAGTAAGTGAAGCAACTGTTGATTTGGGGCATGTAGTTGAAGCGATTAAGAAGATTGAAGAAGAAGGTCAAGGTGTCTCTGAAGAGGTCAAGGCTGAAATCTTGAAAAATGAAAAACATGCCAGCACGATTTTGGAAGAAACAGGCCATATTTCAATTTTAAATGAATTGGAACCAGAGAATACTACCGAGGAAGTGGAATCTGCTCCAGAAAAAGAAACTGAAACGCAGGAAACAACAAGCCAGTCTTTGGAAGATTTAGGCTTGAAAGTAGAACCAAGTTATGACATCGAACAAGTGGCAACAGAAGTAGCTAGCTACGTTCAAACCATTGTAGATGATATGGATGTTGAAGGGACGATTTCAAGCGACTACAATCGCCGCACCATCAATCTTCAAATTGACACTAATGAACCAGGCCGTATTATCGGCTACCACGGGAAAGTCTTGAAAGCTCTTCAGCTGTTAGCGCAAAATTACCTTTACAATCGCTATTCAAGAACCTTCTACATCACAATCAATGTCAATGATTACGTTGAACACCGTGCAGAAGTCTTGCAAACCTACGCTCAAAAATTGGCGACTCGCGTTTTAGAAGAAGGACGTAGCCAACAAACTGATCCAATGTCAAATAGCGAACGCAAGATTATCCATCGCATTATTTCACGCATGGATGGCGTGACGAGTTACTCTGAAGGCGATGAGCCAAATCGCTATGTTGTCGTAGATGCAGAATAAGCAAAGCAAAATCAGGTTTGTCCTGATTTTTTGCTAGGAAAGGAAAGATTCAGATATGCTGAAAGCAGTTAGAGAATACCTATCATTTGCAGGTGTCCAGTACCGTAATCCTGATAAAGCTGGCGATGAAAGAGAAAAGATGTTGAATTTGCGGCAAAAAGGTCAAGAGGCACGGAAGTCTTTCACAGAATTGGCCAAAACCTTTCAAGCAAGTCATCCAGAATGGCAACTCCAACAGACTAGCCAGTGGATGAACCAAGCGCAACGCTTGCGGCCGCATTTCTGGGCCTATCTTCAGAGAGACGGACAAGTGACAGAACCTATGATGGCCTTGCGTTTATATGGAGCACCTACTGACTTTGGGGTTTCTTTGGAAGTCAGTTTCATCGAGCGTAAGAAAGACGAACAGACCTTGGACAAGCAAGCCAAGGTTTTAGAACTTCCAGCGGTAGAAGGAATTTATTATCTAGTCTACTCAAATGGGGAAAGTTATAAGATGGAGGCTAATGAAGAAAATCGTCGTACTTTACGCGAGAAGCTGAGAAGTCAGGAAGTCCGAAAAGTCTTAGTCAAGGCAGATGTTTCTTTTATAGAAAATCAGTCAGTAGAAGCGATATTAGAGAAGCTAGAAGACGCTTATACGCGCTTGTTGCCTTACTATGAAGTAACGAGGGGATAGACAAATCAAATGTGTTAGATGAGCGCAAATTGTTTTATTGCTATTCTATGCATTTTTTCATATAATAGTAAAATAGGATGTGTGATTTATTAATCACCTCAAAGAGAAAGGAAATTCTATGTCAAATCTATCTGTTAATGCAATTCGTTTTCTAGGTATTGACGCCATCAACAAAGCAAACTCAGGTCACCCAGGGGTGGTTATGGGGGCTGCTCCTATGGCCTATAGCCTCTTTACAAAGCAACTTCGTATCAATCCAGCTCAACCAAACTGGATCAACCGCGATCGCTTTATTCTTTCAGCAGGACACGGCTCAATGCTTCTTTATGCCCTTCTTCACCTCTCTGGTTTTGAAGATGTTAGCATGGATGAAGTCAAGAACTTCCGCCAATGGGGTTCCAAAACACCAGGTCACCCAGAATTTGGTCATACAGCAGGGGTTGACGCTACTACTGGACCTCTAGGACAAGGGATTTCAACTGCCACTGGTTTTGCCCAAGCAGAACGTTTCTTAGCAGCCAAATATAACCGCGAAGGTTTCAATATCTTTGACCACTATACTTATGTGATCTGTGGAGACGGAGATTTGATGGAAGGTGTCTCAAGTGAGGCGGCTTCATACGCAGGCTTGCAAAAACTTGACAAGTTGGTGGTTCTTTATGATTCAAATGACATCAACTTGGATGGTGAGACAAAGGATTCTTTCACTGAGAGTGTTCGTGATCGTTACAATGCCTACGGTTGGCACACTGCCTTAGTTGAAGATGGAACAGACTTGGAAGCTATCCATGCTGCTATCGAAACAGCTAAAGCTTCAGGCAAGCCATCTTTGATTGAAGTGAAGACTGTTATTGGATATGGCTCTCCAAACAAACAAGGAACTAATGCCGTACACGGTGCTCCTCTTGGAGCAGATGAAACTGCAGCAACTCGCCAAGCGCTCGGTTGGGACTATGAACCATTTGAAATCCCAGATCAAGTTTATGCTGATTTCAAGGAAAATGTTGCAGACCGTGGTGCATCAGCTTATCAAGCTTGGACTAAATTAGTCGCTGACTATAAAGAAGCGCATCCAGAACTGGCTGCAGAAGTAGAAGCCATTATCGACGGCCGTGATCCAGTTGAAGTGACTCCAGCAGACTTCCCAGCCTTAGAAAATGGCTTCTCTCAAGCAACTCGTAATTCAAGTCAAGATGCTTTGAACGTTGTAGCTGCTAAATTGCCAACCTTCCTAGGTGGTTCAGCTGACCTTGCTCACTCAAACATGACTTACATCAAAACGGATGGACTTCAAGACGACGCTAATCGCTTGAACCGCAACATTCAGTTTGGTGTTCGTGAATTTGCAATGGGAACGATCTTGAACGGGATGGCCCTTCACGGTGGACTTCGTGTGTACGGAGGTACTTTCTTCGTCTTCTCTGACTATGTGAAAGCAGCTGTCCGCTTGTCAGCCTTGCAAGGACTTCCTGTGACTTATGTCTTTACCCACGATTCAATCGCAGTTGGTGAAGATGGTCCAACGCACGAACCAGTTGAACACCTAGCAGGTCTTCGTGCTATGCCAAATCTCAATGTTTTCCGCCCAGCAGATGCGCGTGAAACTCAAGCAGCTTGGTACCTTGCCGTGACAAGCGAAAAAACACCAACTGCCCTTGTCTTGACACGTCAAAACTTGACTGTAGAAGAGGGAACAGACTTTGATAAAGTTGCGAAAGGTGCCTATGTTGTCTATGAAAATGCAGCAGACTTTGATACGATTTTGATTGCAACAGGTTCAGAGGTGAATTTGGCGGTCGCAGCTGCCAAAGAATTGGCTAGCCAAGGGGCAAAAGTCCGTGTAGTCAGCATGCCATCAACAGATGTCTTTGACGCACAAGATGCAGCTTACAAGGAAGAAATCCTTCCAAATGCAGTTCGCCGTCGTGTTGCAGTCGAAATGGGTGCAACTCAAAACTGGTACAAGTATGTTGGTCTTGATGGTGCAGTTCTCGGTATTGATACCTTTGGAGCATCTGCCCCAGCACCAAAAGTATTGGCAGAGTATGGATTTACGGTAGAAAATCTAGTCAAAGTCGTTCAAAACTTGAAATAATCACAAAAATCAGAGTTTCCACTCTGATTTTTTATAACTATAAAAACAAGGCACAACCTTGTAAAAGTAGCTGAAATTTGATATAGTAGTCCTATGTAAAATACAAAGGAGAAAATACTATGGAAAATATTAGTCCAAATTTAACATTTTTGATCATGCTTGTAGGTATGTTTGCCTTGATGTTCTTTATGCAACGTTCTCAAAAGAAACAAGCACAAAAGCGTATGGAAAGCTTGAACAAGCTTCAAAAAGGCTATGAAGTCATTACAATTGGTGGGCTTTACGGAACAGTGGATGAAGTAGATACTGAGAAAGGTACAATCGTACTGGATGTAGATGGCGTTTATTTGACTTTTGAATTGGCTGCTATTAAGACCGTTTTGCCACTCAAAGAAGCTGTGACACCAGAAGGAACAGTTGTTGACGAAGGCGGAGCAATCGAAGAATAAAACGGGACCTGTCACTCCCGTTTTTCTATGAGACAAGAGGAAAAGGGATGAAAAAAATAGTATTTGTTTGCTTAGGAAATATTTGCCGAAGTCCCATGGCAGAGTTTGTGATGAAGTCCATGACGAGCGCTTACCAAGTCGAGAGTCGTGCAACGTCATCATGGGAACATGGCAATCCGATTCATAAGGGAACGCAAGGAATTTTCCAGCAATATCAGATCCCGTATGACAAAGATAAAACATCGCTTCAGATTGGCAGAGAAGACTTTGAATCGTTTGATTACATTATCGGTATGGATGCTTCAAACGTTTCAGATCTGCGTCACATGTGTCCTCAGGAACTACAGTACAAAATTTACTCTTTTGCATCTGAAAGTGTCCCAGATCCTTGGTATACAGGAGATTTTGAGGAAACCTATACTCGTATCACAAGTGGATGTCAAAGCTGGCTAGATCGATTAGAAAATGAGAGTGACAATGGAAAAGCTTAAACAATTTTATGAGAAGTGTAGAGTTTACCTAACTCGTCCTAGGTTAGAGCTCATTGCAGTGGTCGTAATGGTACTCTGTGCTCTTTCGGTATTTCTGCTAAATACGCCTAAAAAAGGTGTCTTGACACTTGATGGTGGAGCTCTTGTTTATGATGGCACCTTGGTACGAGGGAAAATGAATGGTCAAGGAACCTTGACCTTTGAAAATGGAGACCAATATACAGGTGATTTCAATAATGGAGCCTTTAATGGAAAAGGGACTTTCCAATCAAAAGATGGCTGGAAATATGAGGGTGATTTTGTAAATGGTCAGGCTGAAGGTCAAGGGAAGTTGACGACAGAGCAAGAAGTTGTTTATGAAGGGACCTTTAAACAAGGCGTTTTTCAGCAAAAACAGTAGTCTCCAAGTTAGGAGACTATCTTCAAAACCAAAAAAGAAAACGCTTTCTTGTCTTGGATTCGATAACTAACTATCAACTAGAAAAACTTTGTGAAATAAAAAAATTTTTTCCATAATTTCACAATCGTCCAGACAAAACTCTATTATATAGCTATATTGAGAAAAAAATCACAATATTAGAAAATTTCTTTGTGAAATGCTTATGAAACTGTTTACAAAGCATAAAAAAAGAGTTATAATAAACTTGTGAAAAAATTAACAAAGGATAACATCCTTAAAGGCTATGGAGGATAATATGGCTGATAAAAAAACAGTAACACCAGAGGAAAAACAACTTGCTGCTGAAAAGCATGTCGATGGTCTCGTGAAAAAAGCCTTGGTTGCGCTTGATGAAATGCGCAAGTTGAACCAAGAGCAAGTTGACTATATCGTGGCAAAAGCTTCGGTTGCAGCACTTGACGCGCACGGTATCCTTGCACAACATGCAGTTGAAGAAACTGGTCGTGGGGTATTTGAAGATAAGGCAACAAAAAACCTATTTGCCTGCGAACACGTAGTGAACAATATGCGTGGAGTTAAGACAGTTGGAGTTATTGAAGATGATCCAATTACAGGTTTGACAAAGATTGCGGAACCTGTCGGTGTAATCTGTGGTGTCACTCCGACAACAAACCCAACTTCAACAGCGATTTTCAAATCATTGATTGCTTTGAAGACACGCAACCCAATCGTTTTTGCTTTCCATCCATCAGCTCAAGAATCATCAGCACACGCAGCACAAATCGTTCGCGATGCAGCGATTGCAGCCGGTGCACCTGAAAACTGTGTACAATGGATTACAAAGCCATCTATGGAAGCAACTGGAGCGCTAATGAACCACGAAGGTGTTGCAACTATTCTTGCAACTGGTGGGAACGCTATGGTTAAAGCTGCATACTCATGTGGAAAACCAGCTCTTGGGGTAGGTGCCGGAAACGTTCCTGCCTATGTAGAAAAATCTGCTGACCTTCGTCAAGCTGCTCATGACATCGTTATGTCTAAATCATTTGATAATGGGATGGTCTGTGCATCAGAACAAGCCGTTATCATTGATAAAGAAGTATATGACGAATTTGTAGAAGAATTTAAATCATATCACACTTACTTTGTAAACAAGAAAGAAAAAGCACTTCTTGAAGAATTCTGTTTCGGTGTAAAAGCTAATAGCAAAAACTGTGCAGGTGCTAAACTAAATGCAAATATCGTTGGTAAACCAGCAGCATGGATTGCTGAACAAGCAGGATTTAGCGTTCCAGAAGGAACAAACATCTTGGCGGCAGAATGTGCAGAAGTAGGACCGAAAGAACCATTGACTCGTGAGAAATTGTCACCAGTTATCGCTGTCCTAAAAGCTGAAGATACAGAAGACGGTCTTAAAAAAGCTCGTCAAATGGTTGAGTTTAACGGACTTGGTCACTCAGCAGCTATCCATACAAAAGACGAAGCTCTTGCTAAACGCTTTGGTACAGAAATCAAAGCAATGCGTATTATCTGGAACTCTCCATCTACTTTCGGTGGTATCGGGGACGTATACAATGCCTTCATTCCATCATTGACACTTGGATGTGGTTCATATGGACACAACTCAGTCGGTGATAACGTGAGTGCGATCAACCTTCTAAACATCAAGAAAGTAGGGAAACGTAGAAATAATATGCAATGGTTTAAAGTTCCTTCAAAAATTTACTTCGAACGCAACTCTATCCAATACCTTCAAACATGTGAAGATATTGAACGCGTTATGATTGTTACAGACAAATCGATCGAAAAACTTGGTTTTGTTCAACGCATTATTGACCAATTGAACAAACGCAGCAACCGTGTAACTGTCCAAGTCTTCTCAGACGTTGAACCAGACCCAGATATCACAACTGTAGAACGTGGTACTGAAGTAATGAGAGCATTTGAACCAGACACAATCATCGCTCTTGGTGGTGGTTCTCCAATGGATGCAGCGAAAGTAATGTGGCTCTTCTACGAACAACCACAAATCGACTTCCGTGACTTGGTTCAAAAATTCATGGACATCCGTAAACGTGCCTTCCGCTTCCCATCACTTGGTAAAAAAGCGAAGTACATCGGTATCCCAACAACTTCAGGTACAGGTTCAGAAGTAACACCATTTGCCGTTATCTCTGATAAGAAAAACAACCGTAAATACCCATTGGCTGACTACTCATTGACACCAACTATTGCCATTGTTGACCCTGCTTTGGTTGAGTCAGTTCCAGACTTCATCGCAGCTGATACAGGTATGGACGTCTTGACTCATGCTACTGAAGCCTACACTTCAAACTTTGCTAACGACTACACAGACGGTATCGCCCTTCAAACAATCAAACTTGTATTTGAATGGTTGGAAAAATCTGTTAAGACAGCTGACCCAGAAGCACGTGAAAAAATGCACAATGCATCTACAATGGCTGGTATGGCCTTTGCCAATGCCTTCCTTGGTATGAGCCACTCAATGGCCCACAAGATCGGTGCGGTTCACCATACTGTTCACGGACGTACAAACGCAATCTTGCTTCCATACGTTATCCGTTACAATGGTACTCGCCCATCTAAGACGACTACATGGCCTAAGTATAACTACTGGAAAGCTGACGAAAAATTCCAAGATATTGCTAGAATGCTTGGATTGCCTCACTCAACTCCAGAAGAAGCGGTTGAAGCTTATGCCAAAGCAGTTTACGATCTTGGTGAAGCAGTTGGAATCACAATGAACTTCAAAGGCTTTGGAATCGATGAAAAAGCTTGGAAAGACAGCTTGCATGAAATTGCCTTACTTGCTTATGAAGACCAATGTTCACCTGCTAACCCTCGCTTGCCAATGGTAGCTGACATGGAAGAAATCATGGCAGATGCTTACTATGGTTATGCAGAACGTCCAGGACGTCGTAAATAATCGTTTATCAGCCTAGAGGCAGGAAATATCCTGTCTCTCTTTTTTGTAAACTCTGAAAGCGTTGAAATTGGAGTTTCACCTTGAAATAAAGAGAATATACAGATATTATAAAAGATTCTAGAGATATACTTTGAAAATAAAAAAATGGATGAATAAAAAGGGGGAGAAAAAGTAGAAAAGCTGGAGAGAAAATCAACGCCCGTACTTGCAATTAAACTCAAATAGTTATATAATAGGTTTGTTGAAAGGTGATTTGTAGTGATTCAAGTTACTCTTTTCACAATAAAATTTTCATGATTTTCATAAGGAGGAAATCACTAATGGTAGTTAAAGTTGGTATTAACGGTTTCGGCCGTATCGGTCGTCTTGCTTTCCGCCGTATCCAAAACGTAGAAGGTGTTGAAGTTACTCGCATCAACGACCTTACAGATCCAGTTATGCTTGCACACTTGTTGAAATACGACACAACTCAAGGTCGTTTCGACGGTACTGTAGAAGTTAAAGAAGGTGGATTCGAAGTTAACGGTAAATTCGTTAAAGTTTCTGCTGAACGTGATCCAGAACAAATCGACTGGGCTACTGACGGTGTAGAAATCGTTCTTGAAGCAACTGGTTTCTTTGCTAAGAAAGATGCAGCTGAAAAACACCTTAAAGGTGGAGCTAAGAAAGTTGTTATCACTGCTCCTGGTGGAAACGACGTTAAAACAGTTGTATTTAACACTAACCATGACGTTCTTGACGGTACTGAAACAGTTATCTCAGGTGCTTCATGTACTACAAACTGCTTGGCTCCAATGGCTAAAGCTCTTCAAGACAACTTCGGTGTTGTAGAAGGATTGATGACTACTATCCACGCTTACACTGGTGACCAAATGATCCTTGACGGACCACACCGTGGTGGTGACCTTCGCCGTGCTCGCGCTGGTGCTGCAAACATCGTTCCTAACTCAACTGGTGCTGCTAAAGCTATCGGTCTTGTAATCCCAGAATTGAACGGTAAACTTGACGGATCTGCACAACGTGTTCCAACTCCAACTGGATCAGTTACTGAATTGGTAGCAGTTCTTGAAAAGAACGTTACTGTTGATGAAGTAAACGCAGCTATGAAAGCAGCTTCAAACGAATCATACGGTTACACAGAAGATCCAATCGTATCTTCAGATATCATAGGTATGTCTTACGGTTCATTGTTTGACGCAACTCAAACTAAAGTTCTTGACGTTGACGGTAAACAATTGGTTAAAGTTGTATCATGGTACGACAACGAAATGTCATACACTGCACAACTTGTACGTACTCTTGAATACTTTGCAAAAATCGCTAAATAATTCTTGAGTTGATAAAAGCAAGGCCTTCTGGTCTTGCTTTTTTGTATAGAAAAATGGATGATAGTGTCATCCATTTTGTTTTAATTTTGTTTCGAAAGTATCCGAGAGGGCAGTGAAACTCAATTGTTCTAAGGTGAGTGGATGAGTAAAGGAAAGTCGAAAGGCATGAAGCATGAGCCTGCTTACTTTTGAACTAGAGTTATAGAGAGGATCGCCCAGAATAGGGTGGTTATGATGAGAGAGGTGAATACGGATTTGATGTGTTCGACCGGTCTTTAGTTTACAACGGACAAGGGTAGTCTGATTTGGGAATTGCTTTAATCTGCTTACATGTGTTTCAGCATATTGTCCATGTTTTGCATCAACTATTCTTTTTCTACGATCGTGTCGATCACGACCAATTTTATCTCGAAAGACAAGTTCTTTACTCTCTACTCGCCCTTCTATAAGTGCCCAGTACTCACGAGCGATTTCCTTTTTTTCCAACAAACGATTGAGGATGGGTAAGATAAAAGGATTTTTAGCAAAAAGCACTAAACCGCTTGTTTCCATATCCAGGCGATGAACGACATAGCAGGTTTGACCAACGTAGGCAGAGACATGGTTGAGAAGGGCAATTTCACCAGGTTGATTTCCGTGAGTTTTCATGCCTTCGGGCTTGTTGACGATAATGAGATGTTGGTCTTGGTAAATCTCTTGAACGAGGTCTGGATTGCCCCAAAGGATTTCTTTTTTGGGATAATCTTCCTCGTCAAAAGTCAACTGACAAATATCCCCTGGCTTGACCATCTCGTTCCAGTGAACTTGTTTGTGGTTCATTAAGATGTTCTTCTTTATTCTCAAAAAATGGCGGATTTTTCTAGGGATGAGGAGTTGTTCCTCTAGAAATTGTTTGACCGTCATTTGAGGCAAGGATTCGGGTAATGTAAATGTGAATTGCATACAGATATTGTAACAAAAAAAGCCCTATTTGGATAGGGAGTAGCTAAATTCTTGAGTTCCTATGGTGAAGATGATAAAATAAACGCATGAAATTAGATAAATTATTTGAGAAGTTTCTTTCTCTCTTTAAAAAAGAAACGAATGAATCAGCAGAGTCTGATTCGACTAGCATGCGTCGTTCACGGAGCGATAGAAAAAAATTAGGCCATGTAGGTCCGATTCGGAAATTCTGGCGTCGTTATCATCTGACAAAAATCGTCATCATTTTAGGGTTAAGTGCAGGTTTGATAGTAGGAACCTACCTATTTGCGATAGCCAAGTCTACCAATGTCAATGATTTGCAAAATGCCTTGAAAACGCGAACTCTGATTTTTGATCGCGAAGAAAAAGAGGCAGGAGCCCTGTCGGGTCAAAAGGGAACCTATGTTGAACTGACAGATATCAGTAAAGACTTGCAAAATGCTGTCGTCGCGACAGAGGACCGTTCCTTCTATAAAAATGATGGAATTAACTACGGTCGTTTCTTTCTAGCTATCCTTACAGCAGGTCGTTCTGGAGGGGGATCCACCATCACTCAACAGTTGGCAAAAAATGCTTATCTTTCTCAGGATCAGACCGTTGAACGGAAGGCCAAGGAGTTTTTCCTTGCCTTAGAGTTGACCAAGAAATACAGCAAGGAGCAAATCCTTACTATGTACCTCAATAACGCCTACTTTGGAAATGGAGTATGGGGCGTTGAAGATGCAAGTAAGAAATATTTTGGTGTATCGGCTTCACAACTAACGCTTGATCAGGCGGCCACTCTAGCAGGGATGCTCAAGGGACCAGAATTGTACAATCCATTAAATTCTGTTGAAACTTCGACCAACCGTAGGGATACTGTTTTGCAAAATATGGTTGCAGCGGGCTATATTGATAAAAATCAAGAAACCGAAGCGGCTGGAGTAGATATGTCTTCTCAACTGCAAGATAAGTATGAAGGCAAAGTTTCGGATTATCGTTACCCGTCCTATTTTGATGCAGTTGTCAACGAAGCAGTTTCCAAGTACAATCTCACAGAAGAAGAGATTGTTAACAATGGCTATCGAATCTACACAGAGCTTGACCAAAACTACCAAGCAAACATGCAGGTTATTTATGAAAACACTTCGCTATTTCCAACAGCAGAAGACGGAACGCATGCCGAATCAGGTAGTGTCGCTCTAGAACCCAAGACTGGTGGGGTGCGTGGAGTTGTTGGTCGTGTAGCTGGTGATGACAAACCAGGCTTCCGCAATTTTAACTATGCCACTCAGTCTAAGCGTAGCCCAGGCTCAACCATTAAACCTTTAGTCGTTTATACACCCGCAGTAGAAGCAGGATGGGCCTTGAACAAGCAACTGGATAATCATACGATGCAGTACAACAGTTATCAAGTAGACAACTATGCGGGTATTAAGACATCTCCAGAAGTACCTATGTATCAGGCCTTGGCGGAATCACTCAACCTGCCAGCTGTTGCGACTGTAAATGAATTAGGTATTGACAAAGCTTTTGACGCTGGGGAGAGATTTGGCCTGAATATGGAAAAAGTTGACAGAGTTCTTGGAGTTGCTCTTGGTGGAGGTGTGGAGACGAATCCTCTCCAGATGGCGCAAGCCTATGCAGCCTTTGCTAATGGAGGTCTGATGCCTGAAGCGCATTTCATCACTCGTATTGAAAATGCCAGTGGTCAGGTCATCAAGAGTCATAAAAACTCCCAAAAACGAGTGATTGATAAGTCTGTAGCTGATAAAATGACCAGCATGATGCTAGGAACATTTACCAATGGTACGGGAATTAGTTCGTCACCAGCGGATTACGTTATGGCTGGTAAAACAGGTACGACTGAAGCTGTTTTCAACCCGGAATATACCAGTGACCAGTGGGTGATCGGCTATACTCCAGATGTTGTAATCAGCCACTGGCTAGGCTTCCCAACAACAGATGAGAGTCATTATCTAGCAGGTTCGACCTCAAATGGAGCAGCCCATGTCTTTAGAAGTATGGCTAATACCATTTTGCCTTACACTCCAGGTAGCACTTTTACAGTTGAGAATGCTTATAAACAAAATGGGATTGAACCAGAAAATACGAAAAAGCAAGTTGTTGAAAATGAGACAAACCAGTCTGAGGACCCGATAGGAGATATTCGTAGTCGCGCACAAAATCTTGTAGATGAAGCAGGACGTGCGATTTCAGAAGCTAAAATAAAAGAAAAAGCCCAGACAATATGGGACTCAATCCTTAATCTATTTCGTTAAGAGGCTTGTCAAAGCCTAGGTTTCTTGTTATAATAGATAAGATGGAGGCGTTATGGCACTAAAAAAAGCAAGCCTAGCTTGTGCAGTTTGTGGTTCAAGGAATTATTCAATCAAAATTAGTGGGAACCCCAAGCCAACACGACTAGAAGTAAATAAATTTTGTAAACATTGTGGAAAATATACGACACATAGAGAAACGAGATAGGAGAGAACGATGGGTTTTATTAAGGATATTTTTAAACTTCTTAAAGAAACAACTTGGCCAACTCGCAAAGAAAGCTGGAGAGATTTTCGCTCTATTATGGAATACACAGCCTTCTTTGTGGTCATCATTTACATTTTTGACCAGTTGATTGTATCAGGTTTGATTCGATTTATTAACATTTTTTAGAAGAAAAGTGGAGAAGTTCTTCTAGCTTTCTTCTATCATATGTATGAAAGGAAATATCATGGATAGTTTTGACAAGGGATGGTTTGTTCTACAAACTTATTCTGGCTATGAAAATAAGGTAAAAGAAAATCTATTGCAACGTGCGCAAACATATAACATGTTGGATAATATTCTACGTGTTGAGATTCCAACACAAACCGTGCAAGTTGAGAAAAATGGAAAGAAAAAGGAAATTGAAGAGAATCGCTTTCCAGGTTATGTCCTTGTAGAAATGGTCATGACCGATGAAGCATGGTTCGTCGTTCGAAACACACCTAACGTAACAGGATTCGTCGGCTCACACGGGAACAGATCAAAACCAACTCCACTATTGGAACAAGAAATTCGTGATATTCTGGTTTCAATGGGACAAACTGTTCAAGAGTTTGATATTGACGTTGAAGTTGGCCAGACGGTCCGCATCATTGATGGTGCTTTTGCAGACTACACAGGGAAAATTACTGAAATTGATAACAACAAAGTGAAGATGATTATCTCTATGTTTGGTAATGATACGATTGCAGAAGTGAATCTCAACCAAATTGCAGAATTATAACCCCAGAGAGGCTTTGCCTCTCTTTTTATGTGCTGTTGAGGGAGGAAGAAGTATAAAACAGAGGAAGTAGATCCATGGACTCGCGCATTTTGCTAAACTAAATGCAGAAAGGAGAGGTCTATGAATATAAAAGACTTATATGAAGAAAGTAAGGGAATCGTCCATAAGTGTCGCAAAGATTATCATTTGCATCTGTGGGAGAAAGAGGACTGGGATCAGGAAGGCATGTTATGTCTGTATGAGCTGGTGAGTCGCAATCCAGAGTTATTAGAGGGCGAGCGCCATCGACTTTATGTCTGCTTTAAAACAAAGTTTAGAAATCGTATCCTAGATTACATCCGTAAACAGGAAAGCCACAAGCGCCGTTTTGACAAAGAACCCTATGAAGAGGTGAGTGAGATTAGCCATCGTATAGGAGAAAAAGGACTCAGGCTGGACGATTATTATCTCTTTCACGAACTTCTAAAGAATTACAAATCAAAGCAGAGTATGGAAAAACAAGAATTAATAGATCGTCTAATGGGAGGAGAAGTCTTTAGAGGACGTAAAGCTCTTCTGAGAGAACTTTCCCTAATCTTTTCAGAATTTCGGTAAAGAGGAAAAAAGTCCTTGACAAAGGTAAAAAAGTAGGTATAATAGAAAGAGTTGAAAAGCTCAGGTCCGTTGGTCAAGGGGTTAAGACACCGCCTTTTCACGGCGGTAACACGGGTTCGAATCCCGTACGGACTATGGTGTATTGCGGCTAAAAAAACTTGAAAAAAGTTT
>NZ_JAPVZD010000007.1:0-55748 GCF_041432215.1 Streptococcus sp. 27098_8_70 | reverse complement strand
TCACATTAGAACATAAAAAGAGAGGTTAAACCTCTCTAAATTTATTTTTCTTCACTCATTTTTGATTTTACTTCATCATAAGATAGTGCATGGGATTCCTCTTCTACTGTCTCAGGCATTTTCCCTGTTTCGTAAAGAGATTTAATCTGTGTACTATCTAATGTTTCGTATTTCAACAATGCTTCTGCAATCAACTTATGAGTTTCACGATTTGATTGGATGATTTCAGCTGCTTTGTTTCGTGCCTCATTTAATAATGAACGAACTTCCTCGTCAATCTCATAGGCTGTTTGTTCTGAAATTGATTTTTGAGGACTTTGTGCACCAAACATAGCATGATTACCTTCGTATTGAACTGGGCCAAGTTTTTCACTCATACCGTATTCAGTGACCATTGCACGCGCCATCTGTGTAGCTTGTTCAAAGTCATTTGAAGCTCCTGTCGTTTGGACATTAAAGATAATCTCTTCAGCTACACGACCACCCATCAAACCTGCTAATTGTTCTTTCATGTCTTCCTTAGATAGAAGCATTTGATCCTCTTTCGGAAGCGCAATCATGTAACCACCTGCACGTCCACGTGGTACAATGGTAACTTTATGAACAACACGGGCATTTGACAAGACTAAACCAACAATAGTATGTCCAGCCTCATGATAAGCAACCAATTCCCGTTCTCTTTGTGATACTGTTTTATCCTTCTTAGATGGTCCAGCAATCACTCTGTCTTCTGCCTCATCAATATCTGAAGCATCAATGACTGACTTGTTGCGACGGGCTGCAACCAAGGCTGCCTCATTTAGAACATTTTCCAAGTCAGCTCCCACAAAACCTGGAGTTTGTTGGGCAACTAGTTTCAAATCCACATCGTCTGCCAGAGGTTTATTTTTAGCGTGAACTTTCAAGATTGCTTCACGACCTTTAACATCAGGGCGACCAACTAAGACTTTTCTATCAAAACGTCCTGGACGGAGAAGAGCTGGATCTAGAACATCTGAACGGTTCGTCGCAGCGATAACAATAATTCCTTCATTTCCCTCAAAACCATCCATCTCAATCAAGAGTTGGTTCAAGGTTTGTTCACGTTCATCATTACCTCCACCAAGACCGACACCACGTTGGCGACCAACGGCATCAATTTCATCGATAAAGATGATGGCTGGCGCTGCTTTTTTTGCATCCTCAAAAAGTGAACGAACTCGGCTAGCCCCAACTCCGACAAACATTTCTACAAAGTCCGATCCTGAGATGCTAAAGAATGGAACTCCTGCTTCTCCAGCAACCGCCTTAGCAAGTAAGGTCTTACCTGTTCCCGGAGGTCCCTCTAAAAGAACACCCGCAGGAATACGCGCACCAAGTTTGGTAAATCGTTTTGGATCTTTTAGGAATTCAACAACTTCAACTAATTCTTGTTTTTCTTCCTCGGCACCTGCAACATCTGAAAATCGTACCTTGATATCTTCTTTGTTAGCAGCTTTGGCCTTGCTACGTCCAAAACTCATTGGATTTCGGCCACTATTTCCTCCCATATTTCCCATCATAGAGAATAAGAAGAAGAAAAGAATAGCAAATGGCACAACAGAGACAAGGATATTGATCCACATACCGCTTGAACTCTCATGTTTGACTGTTACTTCTGCCTGATGTTCAGAAGCAAGTTTTTGCAATTCTGAAACTGTTGAATCAGACGGAAGAATAGTACTTGAGAATCTTTCTACTGTTGTAGCTGTAGGAGTGAAAAATTGAATTCCCGTTTCTTCTTTACTAGTCTTAGGATTTTTATAAACACCAGACACTTCAATGATGCTACCATTTGGCTGATAGGTTAATTCTTTTACATTGTCTGCAGTAATTTCTTTTACCAGTTCTGTATAGTTAATTTTTTCGCTTCGTCCAGCAGTATTTCCAGAGTAAAAATACTGGAATCCTGTCACTAGGAAGAAGATAATTAACAAGTATAGAAATGGATTTCTAACTAAACCATTATTTTGTTTTTTCATTAAAGGTAAATCTTTCTAATTTGAATAAACTTCTTCTTTCAATACTCCGACATAAGGAAGGTTACGATAATTTTCTTTATAGTCCAAACCATAACCTACTACAAACTCATTTGGAATAGTAAAGCAAGTGTAATCCGCTTCAATTTCAACAACACGTCCCTCTGGTTTGTCTAACAAAGTCGCGATTTTAACAGAAGCTACTTCTCTTGCAATAAACATATCTCTCAAACTCTTCAAAGTTTGACCCGTATCAATGATATCCTCTACAAATAAAACATGTCTTCCTTTGATATCTTGAGTCACGTCTTGCTTGATATTGATGACACCACTACTTGCTGTTCCACCATGGTAACTAGATACCATCATGAAGTCCATCTCGATATGCGTATCAATATGTTTGACCAATTCAGCCATAAAAGGAATCGATCCTTTCAGAATTCCAATAAGAATTGGATTTTTCCCCTCATAGTCTTTGGTTAATTGTTCACCTAGCTTTTTAGCCGCTTCTGTAATTTCATCATGTGAAACGAGGATTTTTTTAATATCGTGTTCTAACATCTTTTTACCTATCTATTTTTTCTATATAAATTACAGTGTTCATTATATCATTTTTCGTGTTTTTACTCAAATCACTGGTCGCAATTCCTGAAATTGAGACAATTTCTCCAAATTGCTCAATAATAGGGGTTGTTTTTCGTTTTTCAATAGGGATTTTTAAATCTATAAATAAGCGTCTCAGTTTCTTTCGATAACCATTCAGCCTAATAATATCGCCAGGTTTTCGACATCTAATATATACAGATGTTTCCCGTGAAACCGTTACTTTTTGAACAAAATCCCCTTCAATAGGAATGCCAAAGGAAAATAAATAGCCCTTATATCGAACTTGATTTTGATAGTGTAACACAAGTTCATCTTCCTTTTCATCGGCCTGAGGACTGATTTTACAAATTTGAAACCGTTGATACTCTTTTATCAATTCGTAGCCATTTTTAAGAGAATGACGATACTGACTTTTCGTTGCTAAAATCTGTCGAACTTCAGCAAACTGAGCCTTTGTCAGATTTAAGTCTGGAAATTGATTAAGATAGTTTTGGAGCAAGATTCCTTGAGTTTGTTGAGAGTATGAAAATAGCTCATTCAAATCTTCCACATCAATTTGTTTCGAAAGTTCCGTTATTGTTGCTTGGTAATCTGAAATTTCCCTTCCTAAATCTAAAAGGGCGGATTTAAGACGAGGATTTTCTTTTTCAAGCTCTGGTAAATACCTATTCCGAATGCGATTGCGAAAATAGGTATTTTCCTGATTTGTTTGATCTTCAAAATGAACAATTGGTGGAAAATCCTTTTTATGAAAATGCAACAAGGGACGAATGATTTCAATTCCATCAACTACTTGACTTTCTTTTATTCCTGTTAAATAACGGAGCCGACTTCCTCGAATCAAGCGCATCAAAATCGTTTCAACTTGATCATCTGCATGGTGGGCAGTAACCAAGGCAGTCGCTCCAATCTCTTTCATGATTTTCCTAAAAAAATCATAACGAAACTCTCGAGCACGCGCTTCTGAAAAGTCTCCTAAGAAGCTTGTGATATAAATAGGAAGTTCAGCTGCATCAGCTAACTTCCTTAGTTCATTTTCCTCCCAGTCAGATTCCCTTCTCTGCTTGTGATTGACATGTGCTAAAATCAACTCAATTTCTAACTCATTTTGATAAGTAGACAATAGCTGGAATAAAAACATTGAGTCCAGTCCGCCAGACAAAGCTAATACGACTTTAGAATGTTTTTTGAAATACTCTTTTCGGAGAAAATGATTTAAAAAATCCTGGTCCCTCATTTTAGAACCTCATAGACATCCTTAGCTATCTTAGTAATGGTGTCATAATCAGAATTTTTGGTAAAAATAGAAAGAACAAAAGGAGAGTCCGTATAGACAATGGCAGTGTCATGTTTAAACTCATCGGCATCTCCAATTTTATGAGCTACCTTAACCGAAACACCTTTTGCGATTCTTTGGTTGTCAAAATCAGTCTTACTTAGAGACTCTAAGACAAAACCATTCTGATTATAAATAGCTTCCATGACCTTTCCAGCCATTTTTGAAGAAGTCAATTTATCATTCACATCCCAATCTTCGCCCATAATGGTGGACATTTTTTCTTTGAAAGCTCCGTCAGATTGATTGGTCACGTAATAACCTAAAATATTATGAGCAACATTGTCAGACTCTTTTGTTACCTTGGTAATTAACTGTTGAAGACTGTATTCTTTGTTATCTTCTTTTTTAGGTAAGCTACCACTACCTTCTGGTTTATAGGACCCAGGGAAACTATTTACTTCCGGGACATACTTGAAGCTACTCTCTAGCGTATATTCCCCTTGATTTATCTTATCTTGAGCGTAATAAAGGTAGGCTAGTTTCAAGATGCTAGCTGCATAGAGTTTGCTGTCTTCATTCACCCCAGCCTCTTTACCTGTACTCAGTTGTTTAACATAAATAGAATAATTTTCATTCTGATAGTTGTTTGATAAAATTTCTTGAACCTTCTGGATGCGATTGTCTTCTTCTGAGACGAACTCTTTTGATACCCACCCAACTTGATCAATATGAAGAAATTCTTGTCCCTCAGCAAAGAGAGTTCTATCCACCGTTACAAGTTGATAGGGAGAGAGAGATGAAGAAATTTCTTTCGCATCATAGGGGCTGTTATAGATAACAAACCCCGGCTCCAACCATACTTGTCTATTTTGAGTTTGAACTTGACTTTGATCATAGACCAAACGCTTATCTGCAAGGATAAACTGGTGATTATCTAATTTAAAAACAGGAACACCTTGTCTATTTAAACGCCATTCTACGATTTTAAAGGCATTTCCAAGAGTTAATTTACCAGACTCCTTGACAAGATCCTCATTAGCATAGACTGCTGTTTCTCCATATACCATTGGGGATTCCAGAGTTTCCTTATAGTAGAATCCATAATCAGACTCAGTTAGATAATAAATTTCTTGTGAAGAGTAAGGAAGCTGTTTTTCTGTGCTAACTACTCTTGAGGTTATGATAAAAGCAGGTAGCAGTAAAACTACTAAGAACTTACGCATTCTTCTCTTCCCTTTCTTCTTGTAATCGTAATAAATGGTTTTTAGCTGCCAATTCCTCTAATTTTTCATCTGATAAACTTAAAAATTGCTCAACAACTTCCAATAAATTTTCCATGACATTACCTCGGAAGCAAATCAGGAATAGTGTAAATTGCTTCTCGTTTCTTTGAGTAATAGTACTTGGCGCGTGCATACTTTGCTACATAGTCTTCATCTTTTAACTTTGCAGCAAAAGCAGATTCCTTATCCTTTTCGTCACTAAGAGTTTGGAACTGCTCTTTCAACTCTGTCAATTGCTGACGGCGTTGCAGTAACTGATCATAGCTTTGAGCCAAGTTATAAGTTGGTAAAATAAACAACAAGATCATCAAAATAAGGACCCAACCCATAAAACGATTCCTCTTTTGTCTCTCCTTCATCAGATAACGACGACGTTGATGTTCATTTTGAATAAAAGAATTATTCATCTGTACAATATTTTTAGACATTTTCTTCTACCCGTGTTTCACTGAGAATTTCATACATGCCTGCTGCATCTTCTTTTTTTGTACTATCTTTCATTTCTAGTACTTTAACAAGCAACAACTTATTTCCAAAGCGAATTTCAACTTGGTCATCAACTTTCAAATCCGTTGAACTTTTGGCCAAGATTCCGTTCACCTTGATTCTACCTTTATCTGCTACTTCTTTTGCGACTGTACGGCGCTTAATAATTCGTGATACTTTTAAATACTTGTCTAATCTCATTTTTATTACCTCAAATTATTATTGTACCATTTTTATCCTTTTTATAGAAGAAAAATGTTAAATGGGATTTGCTTCCTTTGATTCTTTTATCTCTAATAAACTTTCTCCAAAAATCAGCAAACCTTCTAAAATTTCATAATCCTTCTTGTTTCGGACATCAAATACAACTTCCATTAATCCCTTATTCTCAGCTATAGCTGCTTTTAAGTTCGTTGCAGATAAGGCTTTAAAATAATCTTGAGCCAAGAATAGTCGTTGAGTGACTTTTTCAAATTGAACTGTAATCTTGTTATCTTTTCTTTCCACACGTTCTACAAAGACCTTGTCCAAATATGACTTAACCAAACCAATCTCTAAAAGGTAGGCTACTACGTCTGGGTATTCTCCAAAGCGGTCCATCAATTCTTCTTGTAGTTCTTCATAGTTGACACGATTGTCAATTTGACGAATTTTCTTGTAAATTTCAATCTTATGTCGTTGGTCAGAAATATAAGTATCAGGAAGATAAGCATCAATTTGTAAAATCAACTCAGCATTTCCTTTGGTTCTTTTATTCCCATTACCGTTCCGTTTAGCAATAGCTTCCTCTAATAACTGTGAATACAATTCAAAACCAACAGAATCAATGAAACCAGACTGCGATTTTCCTAGGAGATTTCCTGCTCCCCGAATCGAAAGATCTCGCATAGCAATCTTAAATCCTGAGCCTAATTCTGTAAATCCCTTAATCGCTTCTAATCTCTTCTCAGAAACTTCACTAATTGATTTTTCTGGACGATACATGAGATAAGCATAAGCAATACGATTACTACGACCGACTCTTCCTCTTAATTGATACAAGGTTGACAAGCCCATATGGTCTGCATTTTCAATAAATAAGGTATTGGCATTTGGAATGTCTACCCCTGTCTCAATAATAGTAGTCGTCACCAAAATATCATACTGACCTTCAATGAAATCAAGTAGAGTATTTTCCAACTGAATTTCACTCATTTGTCCATGAACATACCCAATCGAAGCCTCTGGAACCAACTCCTGTAATTCTGAAACCTTCTGGTCAATCGTGTCAACTTTATTGTAAAGATAGTAAAGTTGACCTCCACGCTCCATTTCACGCAAGACAGCATCACGAATGACACTATCATTCTTCTCTAATACATAGGTTTGAACAGGATAGCGATTGGTTGGAGGAGTTTCAATAACAGACAAATCTCGAATTCCCAGCATAGACATGTGGAGAGTACGAGGGATTGGCGTTGCTGTCAAGGTTAGAACATCTACTTGTTTTTTTAGTTCTTTCAAAGTTTCCTTATGCTTAACCCCGAATCGCTGCTCTTCATCAATAATCATCAAGCCCAAATCAGAAAACACCACATCTTTTGACAAAACACGATGCGTTCCAATCAAAATATCAACTTGACCATTCTTTAATTTTTCAAGTGTTTCTGCCTGCTCTTTTTTACTTCTAAAGCGACTCAACACATCAATATTAACAGCAAAATTTTGGAATCGTTCCTTAAAATTCGTATAGTGCTGTTGCGCTAAAACCGTCGTTGGAACTAGAACGACCACCTGTTTGTGATCATTGACTGCCTTAAAAGCAGCACGCATTGCTACTTCAGTCTTCCCAAAACCAACATCTCCAACCAAAAGTCGATCCATGGGGTGAGAATCCTGCATATCTCTCTTGATTTCCTCAATACTGCGAAGTTGATCATCTGTTTCAACATAAGGGAAAGCATCATCAAAAGCATGTTGCTCATCATCATCAGCTGAGAAAGCAAACCCCTTCAACTGACTACGCTCAGAATAAAGCTTGATTAAATCGTCAGCTATATCCTCTACTTGGTTCTTAACTTTTTGCTTGGCCTTTTTGAAATGACCATCATTTAATTTATTAAGTTTTGGCGCTTTCCCATCACTTGAAACATATTTAGACAGTAACTGAATCTGCTCTACTGGGATGGAGATTTGGTCACCATTTTGATACTGTACACTGACATAATCACGGTGAATCCCTTTGATTTCAATTGTTTCGATTCCTAAATATTGACCAATTCCATGGATATGGTGAACAACGTAGTCCCCTTTTTCAAGTTCATTATAATCTTTTAATCGCTCTGCATTTGAAGCATGTTGTCTTCTAAACCGACGTTTTAATTTCTTTTGAAAAATCTCATGTTCAGTAATCAAGAGAATTTTTTCATCTACAAAATGAAAACCATGTCTTAGATTACCCTCAATCAAGTTTACAGATTCTTTACAGATACTTGACTTATCTCTGGAATCCAATTTGATCTGATATTCCTCTAAAACATCCTCCAACGTCTTACTTCCCATTGAATTGCTAGACTGCAAAATAATAGTGTAGTCCATTTTTTTGTATCGCTCAATTTCTTCTTTTAAAAATGAAAATTGATTGAAAAACTCTTGCATGGGGTATTGATTAAATTGATAAATGTGATCAAACTTAAGATTTCCTAAGCCCTTTTGCAGATTAGAGAAAAAGGTAACTGGACTTTGCTTTTTATAGGTTTGCTCTGTATCTGCAAAATACTGCATCTCAGAAAATGATTTACCATTCTGTAAATCTTCTGTAAAGTATTGCGCTAATTCTCTTCCAAAGACTTCATAATGATTCATCAATTTTTGATAGTCATCAAAGAATACTGGTGTATCTTTTTCAATATAATCAAATACAGTCCATGTTTTATCGTAACATAAGGACAAAAACTTTCGACTATCTGAATGTACTTGTTTTTGATGAAAACTTGACAAAATCTCTTCTAGATAGGATTTCAAAATCGGCGATAGAGTTTTCGAAATTTGCTTTTCTAAAGCTGACTGACCTCGTTGATAATCCTTTTCTCTCAAAAGTATGTCGCTAGCTGGAAAGATAGTGAGGTTTGTCTGATTTTCTTTCGATAATTGTGTTTCAACTTCAAAAGTACGAATACCATCTACTTCATCACCAAAAAACTCGATTCGAAAAGGTTCTAACTGAGACATCTCAAAAATATCTAAAATATCTCCTCGAATACTAAACTCACCTTGGGTCTGTACTTGTGTAACTTTGCGATAGCCTATTTCCTTTAATTTGTGAAGAAGGTCATGTTGATCATATTCTTCACAAACTGCAATTTTTATAATACTTTCTTTAAATCTAGTCGGAGAGGGTAGAATCAATCGACTCGCTGCGATATTACAAACTAAAATCCCTTTCTTAGACGGATCACTCAAAAAACGCAAGGCTTCAACCCGCGAAATGATTTTTTCTTGCGAAGACATCAAAAACTCTACCATAGGAGAGTCATCTACTAAAAATGGATAGACAAATTCCTCTCCTAAGAGAGAAAGAAGATCACTGATAATTCGTTCTGCTTCTCCATAAGTCGAGGTCAGTAACACAACCTTATTTTCTTTTTCTAGGCTGCTTGCAATTGCAAGAGCCTTAGTAGACGTTGATAAACCAAGTATTAGTTGTCTTTTCTTATCTATCAGATTTTGATGCCATTTTTCTATCTGATTATTTTCTGAGAATAAATCTAATAAAGTCACCATTTATCCATTATACCTCTGCATTGTTTTCTCAAAGTTTTTCTCTTGTAAATAGTAGTTTACAGCATCGTCAACCTTGTCAATAGACTGTAAAATACCCACATAGTCATCCTGTTCAAACTTACTTAAAACATGATGAACAACCGACATGCCTTTTTTAGGTCTTCCAATACCTATTTTAATACGGTTAAATACCTGAGTCCCTATATGTTGAATAATAGACTTGATACCATTATGCCCACCTGCTGAGCCCTTTGCTCTTAAACGAATTTTCCCGACTTCCATGTCAAGGTCGTCGTAAATAACGAGTAAATCTTCAATATCCAAACCATAGTAAGTCAATAAAGCATGAACCGCTTTTCCACTTTCATTCATAAATGTTGTTGGTTTGACCAGATAAATTTTTTCTCCATTGAAGAAAAAAGATGCTAGATCAGCTTGAAATATCTTGTCATGTGTAAAGGTGACATTTTGTTTTTTAGCTAGTTGGTCAATCAACATAAATCCAACGTTGTGCTTGGTTTCAAAATATTTATCCCCTGGATTTCCTAATCCAACAAGTAATTTAGTCATTTATTTTCCTTTCAAAAGCCAAAAGGGTTGGAATTTTTTTTCCAACCTAATTGACACTATTTATTAAATGTTATTAAACATTAAAGCGGAATTCCATGATATCGCCATCTTGAACGATATATTCTTTTCCTTCTTCACGCAAACGCCCAGCTTCTTTTACAGCCTTTTCAGATCCATATTTCACTAGATCCTCATATGACATTGTTACTGCACGAATAAACCCTTTTTCAAAGTCTGAGTGGATAATACCAGCTGCTTGAGGAGCTTTCATCCCTCGCTTAAAGGTCCAAGCACGGACTTCTTTTTCACCAGCTGTGAAGTAAGTTCCAAGCCCAAGCAAGTGATAAGCTGCACGAGTCAACTTGTCAACGCCTGATTCAGTCAAACCAAGTGCTTCAAGAAACTCTTGCTTATCCTCATCGTCTAACTCAGAAATTTCTTCCTCAGCACGCGCAGAAATAACTACCACCTCAGCATTTTCTGTCGCTGCAAATTCTCGAATTTGCTTCACATAGTCGATAGAATCTGGATCTGAAACTACATCTTCATCTACATTAGCAACATAAAGAACTGGTTTAGTAGTCAAAAGGAAAAGACCCTTAACAACTTTTTGTTCCTCATCTGTGAATTCAATGGTACGAGCTGATTTTCCATCTTCAAGAACTGGTTTAATTTTTTGAAGAATGTTAAACTCTGCTACTGATTCTTTATCTTTTTGCGTACGTGCCATCTTTTCTACACGCGCATAGCGCTTATTGACTGATTCTAAATCAGCAAGAATCAACTCCAGGTTAATGGTATCAATATCTGCAAGTGGATCCACAAAGGCGTCTTCACGTCCTTGCTCACGCATAACATTTTCATCATCAAAAGCACGAACTACATGAACAATCGCGTCTACTTCACGAATATTGGCCAAGAATTTATTACCTAGACCTTCTCCTTTTGATGCTCCTTTTACAATCCCTGCAATATCTGTAAATTCAAAGGTTGTTGGGACTGTCTTTTTAGGTGTAATCATTTCTGTTAGTTTTTGTAGGCGTTCATCTGGAACTTCCACCATCCCAACGTTTGGATCAATAGTCGCAAATGGGTAGTTTGCCGCCTCTGCTCCTGCTTTTGTAATTGCATTAAAAAGGGTTGATTTACCAACGTTTGGCAAACCAACGATGCCTGCTGTTAAAGCCATAGTTTCTCATTCTCCGTTCTCATTTCAATCCCTAACATTATAACACAAAAAGGGAAAACTTGCTAACCCTCTAACTAAGGGTTCTTAGTCAATAATCTTATTCATTTTTCGTTCAAAATCATAGCGACTCATCATGACAAGGTGGTCACAATTGCTACACTTTATTTTGATATCTGCCCCTACACGTGTAATTTCCCAACGATTAGCCTTTTTGCCTGTTGACTTGATGGTACAAGCGTGTGGTTTTTTCATCTCAACAAAATTTCCAACTTGATACATACTACTCTCCTTTTCTTTTTTGATTATATCATAAAAGAGGCGAGCCAGGCTCAACCTCTTTCACTTAATTTGTTCGAACTGGTGTGATAAGCTGCATGAAATCTTCGTCAGTATCTGCTGGCACAAGAGTAAATGGACGAACTGATGAGATAAAGCTAATAGTCACCTTTTCGCTATTTAAAGCCTTGAGGGAATCAATCAAGTAAGTTGGGTTAAAACTAATAGTTAAATCATCCCCGGTCACCTGCTCCGTATCGATTTCTTCGTTTACTTTACCAACCTCTGGAGAGTGAACATGGGCGCTAACAACTCCACCTTTAATTTCAAGCTTCACAGTACCATTTTGAGTCGCACTTGATAAGAGACGTGCACGCTCCATAGATTGACGCAAATTAACCACATCAAAAGTAATTGTAGTGTTAAAGTCTGTTGGAATCAAGCGATCTGTATCAGGATAATTACCTTCTAGGAGACGAGTGTAGAAGCTAATATTTTCGCTTCTAAAGAGGATTTGATTATTTGCAAAGAAAATCTCTACAGTTTCAATATCATCTGTAAATACCGCTGAAAATTCGCGTAGAGAGCGGCTAGGAATCACCACATCGAAATCATCTCCATTTTTTTCAAGAGTCAATTTCTTCTGGCTAAGGCGGTGTGAGTCTGTCGCAACTGTTTTTAGTTCCTTGTGTTTGCTCAATACAAAATGAACACCTGTTAAGATGGGACGACTTTCTTGCGTACTTGCAGCAAATGCTGTTTCATTGATAATTTTCTTGAGTAGTTTTGTTTCAAGAACCAAAGGTGTGCTAGCTGAAATTTCTTGGATACGAGGATACTGTTCGCTATCTTTTCCTTTTAGGGTAATTTCTGATTTCCCACTGGTTAAGACAATTTGTTTTTGTTCAATCTCTTTGAAATCTAGCGTTACATCTGGAAGACTAGATACAACATTGATAAAGAAAGAAGCTTCAAGAAGAATCGAACCCAAAGAAGTGATCAAGAGACCAGCATCCTCATTCTTTTGAGAAATGAAATTTTCAATAGAAATTTGACCGTTTGAGCCAATTAAAGTAATCCCTTCATTGGTAACGTCAATTTTGATTGTTGATAAAATTGGAATAGCATTTTTAGAGCTTATTGCTCGTTTTGTGGTATTTAAGGCTTGTAGAAATAAATTTTTATTAATTGAAAAATGAATCATGGATTCTCCTTTATTTATTTTTAGTATTAAAAAGTTAATAGTAATAATAGAGTGTGTGAATTCTGTGGAAAACTGAGTGCTATTTAGTAAACTTAAGCTTCTAAGCTTGTTTAAAAAATGTGGATAAAAAAGATAAGAAAGGAAAACTTATCCACAAGCTACTTAATTTTCTTTTTGATTGCTTCTATTTCTAAACGTAAATTATCGTCTTCGTCAATCAATGATTTGATTTTAGCATGGGCATGAATAACGGTGGTGTGATCCTTTCCGCCAAATTCTTTTCCGATTTTTGGAAGACTGTTATCTGTCAGTTCTCTAGCTAGATACATAGCAACCTGACGTGCCAAAACGATGTTCTGAACTCGTCTCGTCCCCTTCATTTCTTTGACACTCACTCCATAAAAATTACCAACTTCAGTTTGGATTTTCTCAATTGGAATAACAAGTATCTGGCGGGCGTCTTGCTTACGTGCTCTAATAGCTTCCGCAGCAATATCAATAGTAATATCCTTAATCTTCTTCACTCTGGCAATTAAAGTGATATCGTTGATTGCTCCTTCCAATTCTCGAACATTTGAATCAAATTGGCCAGCCAAGTATTCCAGAGTATCACTTTGGAAATGGTAATCCAAGTGCTCTGTTTTACTTTGAAGAATGGCGATACGTGTCTCAAAGTCAGGAGGGGTGATATTTTGCGTCAATCCCCAGCTAAAGCGTGTAACAAGTCTTTCCTCAAGGCCTTCTAGGTGTTTAGGACTTCGATCACTGGTTAGGACAATCTGTTTCTGCTTATCATGAAGAGCATTGAAGGTATTGAAAAATTCTTCCTGGGTCGCAACTTTTTTGCCACTGAGAGATTGGATATCATCGATTAACAAGAGATCAAGACTACGGTAAGTCTTTTTGAACTTTTCCATTTCCCCAAGTCGCAAGTGTTCAAGAAAGTCATTGATAAAGCTTTCGGCAGGAATGTACTTGACACGCGCATCAGGAATATTTTTCAAAATCTCATTTCCAATCGCATTGAGTAAGTGAGTCTTTCCAAGACCAGGTCCTCCATAGATGAAAAGAGGATTATATGTCAGAGCTAAATCTTCAGATACCGCTAGTGCAGCAGATACCGCCCAAACATTCCCATCACCTTGAATAAAGTTATCAAAGGTATATTTTTCTTTTAACCCTGTTTCAGAATAGGGAATCGTTGGTAGTGCAGGTGTATAATCGTAAGTAGAGACACTATTCGTATCATTTACTTGAGGAGATTCTGTGCTCTGAGGTTTAGTGAAAATATAGTGAGGTTTGATTTCAGAATCATAAATTTCAAAACCAGCAGCAATGATAATATCTTTTAATTGCTTTTCCCACACCATTTCCATCTCTGATCTCGGTAGAAATATAGTAGCTGTGTTTTCTTCTACTTTGATGAGTTCAGCAGGTGTAGCATAGAAATCATACATAGATCGTGTCAATCTTTCTTGAGCAAATTCTAAAATACGATTCCAAAATTGCTTTTCTTTCAACTAGTTTTCCTCCTTTACTATGATTTTAGTAGTTTAGTGCTAGACTTATTTTACCATAGATAGTAGGATTTTTCCACAGATTGGGGAAAAGAATCCACAATGTTAGCAGTGTTTATCCACAGGTTGGGGATAAATAGAAAAATCCTTGATTTAGTAGGCTTTTTGATAAAAAAATTGGTGGATAAATTTGTGGGTTGAGAAAATAAAAGAACAGCCTTATTTCAGGCTGTTAATAATTCTATCGTATTCTTCTTGACTTGAAAAGGAGATAATAATCTTTCCGGTATCTTTTTTTGAAAGTTTAATTTCTACACTTAAACCGAGTAGTTTTTTTAATTTATCTTCTTCGTCTTTGATGAAAGAATCACTTTTTTTTTGCTTCTTGTGTTTTTTCTCTGTAAGAAGTGCTTCTAGCTTTCTCACAGAGATGTCTTCATTTTTAATTAGTTGAAAGAAATAGTCTTGCTGCTCTTTGTCCAAACCAACTAGTGAACGTGCATGCGCTTGAGAAATTTTTCCATTTTCTACTTCAGTTAAGATATATTCTGGTAGGGAAAGTAAACGAATAAAATTAGTGATATAAGGACGAGATTTCCCCATTTTATCCGCTATCTCAGTGTGAGTAAATCCTTTTTCTACTAAAGATTCGTAGGCGCGTGCTTCTTCAATAGGATTTAAATTTTCTCTCTGCAAATTCTCAATGATAGATTGGATCATCATTTCCTGATCTGAGAGGTGCTTTACAACGGCTGGAATAGAAGTAAGACCAGCTAAGAGAGAAGCCCGATATCGTCTCTCTCCTGCAAGGATTTCATAACCAATTACAGGAGATTGACGAACGATGATTGGTTGGATGAGCCCATTTTCTTTGATTGACTGAGCTAATTCCTTTATTTTATCTGCATCAAATTCTTTCCGAGGTTGGTAAGGATTCTTTTGTATTTCAGAGATAGAAATCATTTCAAATTTTTCCATGATTCTACACTAACATATCTTTTACTTTCTGTAAAGTTTTCTTTACACTGATGTCAATTAAGACTCTAAATCACTAGAATTCTTATCTAGTTTAATTGAGGTTGTTTCCTCCTTACCATTACGGTAGTAGGTTACTTTGATAGTATCTCCAATAGCATGATTGTAAAGAGCGTGTTGTAGGTCTGTTGATGAAGCAATCTCTTTATCGTCAACTTTGGTAATGACATCGTATTTTTGAAGATGTCCATTTGCTGGCATATTGTTTTGAACAGATCGAACAACTACACCTGAAGTGAGGCCACTTGGAATGTTAAGTTTTCTAAGATCACTAGCTCCAACATTTGACAGATTAACCATTTGAATTCCAAGAGCTGGACGAGTCACTTTACCATTACTTTCAAGCTGTTTAATGATATTTTGTGCATCGTTTGAAGGAATTGCAAAACCAAGACCTTCTACAGATGTTCCACCATTACTTGCAATTTTACTTGATGTAATCCCAATTACTTGTCCTTGAATGTTTACAAGTGGACCACCAGAGTTACCAGGGTTAATGGCTGTATCTGTTTGAATGGCTTTTGTTGAAATAGCTTGACCATCTTCAGATTTTAGAGAAACATTTCGATTAAGACTTGAAATAATCCCCTGTGTAACTGTATTAGCATATTCTGAACCTAAAGGACTACCAATAGCAATCGCTGTTTCTCCAACACTAAGTTGACTTGAATCTCCAAATTCTGCGACTGTTGTAACTTTTTCGGAAGAAATTTTAACGACAGCAATATCAGAGAAGGTATCAGATCCGACAATTTCACCAGGAACCTTAGTACCATCTGCTAAGCGGATATCAACTTTTGAAGCTCCATTGATAACGTGAGTATTAGTTACAAGATAGGCATCTTTATCATCCTTTTTATAGATAACACCTGATCCCTCACTTGCGATTTGTTGATTGTCTGAATCAGAATTAGTTTCGTCAGCATTAAATACACTACTTTGTCTACTGCTAGAAGAAGAATAAGTAATGATTGAGACAACAGCATCCTTAACTTTATTTACTGCTTGAGTGGTTGAATTTTCATTCTTATAGGATGTTTGAGTGACAGTGCCAGAATTATTATTTGTAGCTTGATTTCCTTGTTTTTGATAAAGTTGTAATGTTACGAAACTTCCTAAGGCACCACTTAAAAATCCGATTAGAATGATTATTAGAACTTTAACTCCTTTTTTGTAAAATTTTTGTAAGTGTTTCATAAACGCCTCCGTTTGTTATTTATTTACTCAGATTATAAACCTATTAACTTAATCCAAACTTAAAAGCTTAAAGTTTTACACAAGTTGTGGATAACTCGCTTTATTCTGTGAATTCACTAGTAATTTTGAATGATTTTTGTGTGTATAAGATGTGAAATGAAGTGTGGATATGATAGAATAGAAGAATGAAAATAAAAATTGTAACAGTAGGAAAATTAAAAGAAAAATACCTTAAAGATGGAATTGCTGAATATACCAAACGAATTTCACGTTTCGCCAAATTAGAAATGATTGAGCTCACTGATGAGAAGACACCTGACAAAGCCAGTGAATTAGAAAATCAAAAAATCTTGGAAACAGAAGGTGAAAGAATTCTTTCTAAGGTTGGAGAAAGAGACTTTGTCGTTGTACTAGCCATTGAAGGAAAAACATTCTCCTCAGAGGAATTTAGTAAGCAACTAGAGCAAGCTTCTATCAAAGGATATTCAACGCTTACTTTTATCATTGGAGGAAGTTTGGGTCTAGCTCCTGTTGTAAAAAATAGGGCCAATCTTTCTGTCAGTTTTGGCCGTCTGACATTACCACATCAGTTAATGAGATTGGTTTTAGTTGAACAAATTTACCGTGCTTTTACAATTCAACAGGGTTCTCCTTACCACAAATAGAAGATTGACTTAGCTCTTGTTTTTTGATAGAATGGTCATGTTAGGTCTCATAGCTCAGCTGGATAGAGCATTCGCCTTCTAAGCGAACGGTCGCAGGTTCGAATCCTGCTGGGATCAATTTTAGATGCGAAGCTGGGGTAAATCCCAGCTTTTTTCTTAAAAAAGTGCGTTTCAGGTGCAAAAATGTACAGTTGGGAAGAATTTTTTCTTACATGGTCTTCATTTTGTATAATAGGTGTGTAAGTTAACTTACAAGAAAAAATAATACAGGAGATTTCATTATGAAAAATACAGTAAAGTTGGAACAATTTAAAGAGGTAACAGAGGCAGAATTGCAGGAGATTCGGGGTGGAGATTGGAGAATTTCAGAAACAATTCGTAATCTTATTTTTCCAAGAAGAAAGTAATGAAATAAAGGTAGAGAGTAATGGATTTATTTGGATTAGGGATAGCTATTTTTTATTTTCTCATCATTAGCAAAAGTTATGAATGGATTTGTAAAATAAATAGAAAAGAACAAATTGTTTTTTTCTGTTACACATGTATCTCAGTTTTTATACTTGAAGAAATTATTACACTAGTATTTTCTAATAGTTTTGCTTTGTCTAAATTTTTATTTCCTTTGGTTGTGTACCTTTATTTAAGAAAGTTAAAGAAGTCTGAAAAATACAAAGCTATTTTTATCAGTTTACTACTGTCTTTATTATATCACAGTACTCATACTTTTATATCCGTAACCTTATCTTCTATAACAGGAGATGAAGTAGTATTACATTATAAAAGTACATTTCTTTTAGTAGTATTGTTGATGACTTATTTTTCTATTCTAATAATAATTCGTTATTTTCATCTGGATATTAAATATTTTGATAAAGATTATCTGTACCCTTTTTTAAAAAAAGTAATAGTTGCTTTCTTTGGTTTGCATATCTTATTATTTATTTCAGATATAGTAAGTACAACTCATCATTTAAATAGCTTCGGAAGTATTTTATCAACCATTGTTTTTATTTGCTTGTTATTGATTTTCTTTGCAATGAATTCTCACAAGGTTCAAATTGAAAAAGAGATTGCTCTAAAACAAAAGAAATTTGAACAAAAGCATTTACAGACTTATACTGATGAAATTGTGGAGTTGTATAATGAAATTCGAGGTTTTCGTCATGACTATGCAGGGATGCTTGTCAGCATGCAAATGGCGATTGACAGTGGAGATTTACAAGAAATTAACAGGGTTTACAATGAAGTTTTAGTAAAAGCAAATCAGAAATTGAGGTCAGAAAAATATACTTACTTTGATTTAAATAACATAGAAGATTCAGCTTTACGAAGTTTAATTGCTCAATCGATTGTCTATGCACGAAAAAATGATGTAGAGTTTACATTGGAAGTAAAGGATATCATTACTAGACTGTCAATAGATTTACTTGATCTTGTTCGTATCATGAGCATTTTATTAAACAATGCTGTTGAAGGTGCTGCAGATAGTTATTTGAAACAAATGGAAGTTGCAGTCATTAAAATGGATTTTGAAACAGTTATAGTTATCCAAAATTCATGCAAAATCACTATGACACCTTCAGAGGATCTATTTGCCTTAGTTTTCTCTACCAAGGGAAGAAATAGAGGTCTAGGACTCAATAATGTCAAAGAGATTTTAGATAAGTATGACAACATTATCTTAGAAACTGAGATGGAAGACAACACATTTAGACAAATTATTAGATTTAAGAGGGAATTCGAATGAAAGTATTAATTTTAGAAGATGTTATTGAACATCAAGTGAGACTAGAGAGAATATTAAATGAAATCTCGGAAGAATCGAATATTCCTATTTCATATAAGACAACAGGAAAAGTTCGTGAGTTTAAGGAATATATCGAAAATGATGAAGTAAACCAGCTTTATTTCCTAGATATCGATATTCATGGAATCGAGAAAAAAGGCTTTGAAGTGGCTCAGTTTATCCGTCATCACAATCCTTATGCTATTATTGTCTTTATTACCAGTCGATCTGAATTTGCTACCTTAACTTACAAATACCAGGTATCAGCTCTAGATTTTGTAGACAAAGACATCAATGATGAATTGTTCAAAAAACGCATCGAGCAGAGTATTTTTTACACTAAGAGCATGCTGCTTGAAAACGAAGATGTTGTAGACTATTTTGATTACAACTATAAAGGAAATGATTTGAAAATTCCTTACCATGACATTTTGTATATCGAAACCACAGGAGTTTCTCATAAACTTCGGATTATTGGTAAGAATTTTGCTAAAGAATTCTATGGAACTATGACAGATATTCAGGAAAAGGACAAACATACCCAGCGATTTTATTGCTCCCATAAATCTTTCCTTGTCAATGTGGGAAATGTGAGAGAAATTGATCGAAAGAATTTAGAAGTTGTCTTTTATGAAGATCATCGTTGTCCAATTACTCGTTTAAAAGTCCGCAAACTAAAAGATATTCTAGAGAAAAAATCTAAAAAGTGATTGACAATTAGTAAGAAATTGATATAATGGTTATATCTGCTACAGATAGATGGTCCGTTGGTCAAGGGGTTAAGACACCGCCTTTTCACGGCGGTAACACGGGTTCGAATCCCGTACGGACTATTTTATCCGCCATAGCTCAGTTGGTAGTAGCGCATGACTGTTAATCATGATGTCGTAGGTTCGAGTCCTACTGGCGGAGTCAGATAAAAAAAGAACACCATTGGTGTTCTTTTTTTATCTGACATCACCTAACATTTTCATAAGGAAGTCTGTCATTTCTTGCGGACTTTCTTTTTTTCCGTGAGCAATCCAAGTCTGGCAAACACCAAATAGGGCATTTGTTAGATAAATGCTACTGTATTCTAATTCAATTGGAGTGAGTTGTAGTTTCATAAAGCGTTTCTGAAGGTCGGTACTAAGCATAATGTGAAGCTTATTTCTCAAGAAATTTTGGATTTCTTTTGTCCCATTTTCAGATAAGAGTGCAGCCAAGAGTGGCTCAGACTCTAAATATTCAAATACTTCTAAAATAGCATCTCTTTTGTGATGAGCATGTTTTTGGAAAATATACTCAAAGGTATGGAATAGCTTACTTTGGTAGAGTTCAATCATATCATACTTATCCTTGTAGTGAGTGTAAAAGCTAGAACGACTAATTCCGGCTTTTTCTGCTAACTTGACAGTAGAAATTTGATCAAAGGGTTGGTCCATCAATAATTGAACCATAGCATTTTCGATAATTCGTTTTGTTTTTAACCGTTTGTTACTTTCTTTCATAATTCCTCCTCGTACACAAAAATAGACTATGTGTCTAAAAAAGTATTTTTCACCTTGTAATTTAGATTTATTGATGTATAATCTATTATATCAAAATTTTAGACAATATGTGTAAAAAAGGAGGAAACATGTTTAAAGAATGGAAAGCAATATTTAAAAAACCGACCTTTATCATTGTAATGATAGGGATTTCTCTTATTCCAGCTTTATACAACATTATATTTTTATCGTCCATGTGGGATCCATATGGTCAAGTATCGGAGTTACCTGTGGCAGTTGTCAATAAAGATAAGGAAGCTTCTTATAATGGACAGACAATGAGAATTGGTGAAGACATGGTGTCTAATTTAAAAGAAAATAAGGCTTTAGATTTTCACTTTGTTAATGAAGAGGAAGGGGAAAAAGGACTAGAAGATGGTGACTACTACATGGTAGTGACTTTACCAAGTGATCTATCTGAAAAAGCTACTTCTATCCTAACGAATCATCCTGAACAGATGCAGATTGATTATCAGACGTCAAGTGGGCATAGCTTTATTGCAAGTAAGATGAGTGATTCTGCAATGACACAATTAAAACAAACCGTCTCTACTAATGTTACTGAAACGTACACTAAGGCTTTATTTCAAAAAATGAATGATTTGAAGTCTGGAATAAATAAGGCAACTGAGGGAAGTGAACAATTGGCTAATGGAGCCGATCAGTTGGTGACGGGAAGTCAAACGTTGACGACAAATCTTAATACTCTAGCTAATTCAACTGTAACTTTTTCAAATGGAGCGGATCAATTTACAAAAGGCTTATCTAGCTATGTGTCTGCTATAGAGCAATTACATATTGGTTTAGGAACTTTTAATAGTGGTTTACAAAGTTATACAAATGCTGTCTCACAAGTTGACACTGGACTTGGTCAATTAGCTTCAAAAACTCCTGAGTTGGTGACAGGTGTAAATCAGTTAAATACAGGTATAAAGTCCTATACAGGTGGCGTTTCACAACTGGATACAGGTCTCAATCAATTTTCAGTTGGTGTAAATGCTTATACAAGTAGTGTGAAAGAACTTTCTAACGGAACAAGTCAATTATCCAATCAATCAGATACACTAAGAGATGGAATGGAGCAATTAAATACTGGTATTAAAGAAATTTCAAGTCAATTAGAGTCCTCATCTCAACAAAATGAAGAAATAGCGCAATTGGCAACAAGCTTAGGAGAACTAAATAAAACACTACAAGCTCTTACAATATCAGATAATACTCAACTGAAAAGTACATTGTCAGAAGCTTTGCCAAATATAACAACTCTTGCACAGGATATTGTGACCAAAAGTCAGACAGAACAAGAGAAAACTCTCGCTAACCTTCAATCAACAGCTACTTATCAATCTCTCACAGAGGAACAAAAGAAAGAACTGACTGAAGCTGTTTCTAAAAATTCTAATTCTACTATTGAGTCAGCAAAAACAATTTTAACGACAGTAGGAGGATTAAAAGAAAGTATAGAGAATTCAGAACAACAAGTAACTAATCTATCTGATGTACAGACGAAGGCAAATCAACTCTTACCTGCAGCATCTAGCTCCTTGACAACCTTGTCAAATGGATTTACAACATTACAAACTTCTGTAAATAATCAGTTAGTTCCTGGAAGTCAGTCAATTGAAAAAGGTGTTGTAAACTATACTAAAGGACTGGATACTATTTCTATTGGTGCTAATCAACTAAGTGAAAAGAATACAAGTTTAACAACTAGTCTAGATAAATTAGTTTCTGGATCAAGTAAGTTGACAGAAAATACATCAACCTTGACAGCTGGAGTAGATGCGTTAGCTGGAAAAGCTCCAGAATTAGTATCAGGTATAGAAAGCTTGTCAACTGGTTCTGCTCAATTGAATAATAAGAGTCCAGAGCTGATAGCAGGTATTACTACATTACAATTTGGCTCTGGTCAATTAACAGATAAATCAACACAGTTACTTTCTGCAGCATCCCAACTAGGAAGTGGTGCCATGAAGATTGCAGATGGTGCTGGAAAACTAGCAGCTGGTGGAACAACCTTAACCTCTAGTCTTGAAGATTTACAGACGGGAGTTGATTCATTAGGACAAGGATTAGGCAATGCTAATAATCAACTCAAATCAGCTTCAACAGAATCTAAAAATGCAGAAACATTATCTGAACCTCTAGTTCTCTCAAAAACAGATAACGACCAAGTTCCTGTAAATGGGATTGCCATGGCTCCTTATATGATATCAGTTGCTCTTTTTGTTGCTGCTATATCTACCAATATGATTTTTGCTAAGTTGCCTTCTGGACGTCATCCAGAGAGCCGTTGGGCTTGGTTGAAGTCTCGTTCTGAAATAAATGGGATTATAGCTGTCTTAGCAGGTGTTTTAGTTTATGGAGGTGTCCATCTTATTGGATTGACTGCGAACCATGAGATGAGGACCTTGATTCTAATTGTAATCACAAGTTTAGCTTTCATGTCTATGGTGACAGCTTTAACAACTTGGAATAGCCGTATAGGAGCTTTCTTCTCTCTTATTTTACTTTTATTACAGTTAGCATCAAGTGCAGGGACCTATCCCCTTGCTTTGACAAATGATTTCTTTAAGGGTGTCAATCCTTGGTTACCAATGAGTTACTCTGTATCAGGTTTACGACAAACAATCTCTATGACAGGAAATATTCATCACCAAGTGATTTTCCTTATTATAACACTAGCTTTATTTACTGCTTTAGGTATGCTAGCTTATCAACCTAAGAAAATGGAAGAAGATTAAAAAGATTGACCAAGGAATTGGTCAATCTTTTTTTGTCTTAGATAAATTTCGTCTGTGATTATAGATCCCAAAAAGAAGAAGGGCAGTTAGAGAGCAGGCTGCTCCAATAACAAAACCATTGGGGATAAAGGAAAGTGTAATGGTGCCTTTTCCCTTTGGAACATCAACTTTCATAAAACCAGTCTGAGCCTGCTTGATTTCAAGTTTTTTCCCATCTTGGTATGCAGACCAACCTTTGTCATAAGGAATAGTGAAGAAAATAGAGGTATCTTGTTTGACTTCATATGTAGCAAAGACTTTATTTTTAGAGGTGGATACTTCTACAGGTTGTTCTTTAATCTTTTGAATTGCCTCAGTAAGAGCTTGAGTATCTAAACGATAGAAGGTTGGAGATTCAAATGACACCTGAGAATTTCCAGGGAAACTAATACTGATATTGAAAGTTTTTTGTTCTTCAGTATAACCCAAATTAAAGAAATTAAATGCATTGTCATTTGTAAAAGTCTTTTTTTCACCGTTGACAATGATGTCAACTTTCTTTTGTTTATCATTCGTAAAATGAAGACTTGAAAAAGAGAGATAGACTTGGCTATTTTGAGGAACCTCAATTTGATAATCAATCTTTGCATCTTCATTCGCAGAACCTGTGATGCTGGTTAAACCATCTGAAGTATCTGTTTTATCAGATGCTATTTGGGAGAAGTAATCTAAGTTGAGATTAGCAAGCTGGTTTATAAATAAAGCCTGATTATCTAAAGTGTGATTGTTAAAGTTTACATCTTTGTAAATAGATTGAGTGGCAAAGGCAATGGGTAAAGAGAGTTGATTTTTATATAAGGTTAAATGATCCTTTTGATAAATCTCTTGAAAGCCATACTTATCAAGTGAAGTTTCAGAAATATTGTATTGGATTCCAAATAAACTGTCTGCTAAAAGACTGTTATTTGCATAACGGAGATTAAGGTTGGTTCCAGAGGATTTGAATCCCAGTTTATCCAAACTAGTGCTAGCTGAACGATTTCGTACAGACGAAAATTGAGAGATTCCATTGTAGTTAAATTTCATACTGTCATTTCCAGTCTGAATTTGTAGTTTTTCAGTACGTGTAAATGGATTGTCAATTTGGTTTAGAATGGATTCCATAGCGGTGATATCTCTATTATAGGCACTACGAGAAGCAAAGGCCCATTCTTTAGCTATTCCTTCCATTTGAGATGATGCATTTAAGCTTATCTCAGCTGTTATAAATAAAGACAAAAGGATTGCAAATAGATTTACAGAGATAAATTTTCTAATGACTGCAAGAAGTAAAAGAGCATAAACTAGTAGAAATTCAAGAGTGAGTAGGATATTCAAATCAGTTAAAAAAGAATAGTGTGATTTAAAATAGACAGTGGCCAAAAATCCTGTTAGTACAAGAAAAAGTGAGACAAATAGATTCCATAGCTTCAGTTCTTTCAGACGATTTAAGACTTCTGCTGCAGTATAAATTAACAGAGTGGAAAAAATCCAAGCATAGCGATGCAAAAACATATTTGGGGTATGCATCCCTTGCCAAAATAAATCAAGTGCTTCTATGTAAAAGCTTGTTATTAAAAAAGTAAAGAAAATTGCATAGGTAAGTTTCACGTGAAACCTTATGGATTTTATTGTGAAAAATAGAATGGTTAAAATAAAAGGAAGCAATCCAACAAAAATCATTGGTATAGATCCATATTTAGTTGTATCAAAAGATCCAATGAATTGTTTTGCAAAAATATCCAAATACCAGCTACTATCTGTCTTTAATTTTGTGATGGCAGTCAACTTCTCTCCATGAGTTTGTAAATCAAACAGTGTAGGAAGAGTCATAATCAAACTAGCCATTCCAGCTAAAAAGGAGGTAACAACAAAATCAAGAAAAGATGATTTTCGAGTTTTAAAGTCCCAAGAAATTTGGCAGAGATACCAGAAAATAAGAAACAATGCTGTCATATACCCAAAATAATAATTTTGAATAAATAAGATTGACAAACTTGTAAAGTATAGTAGGCGCTTCTTTTGTGTTATAAGTAGGTGTAAACCAGTTATAATTAAAGGAATCAAGATAAAAACATCTAGCCAGGTTTTAATCTCTAACTGACTGACAGTGAAGCTCATTAGAGCATAGGAAGTAGATAAGGCAAGTTTTAAAAATTTTGGGATATCTTTAAATAATCTATTTAGACTAAAGAAGGTTGACAGACCAATCAATCCAAATTTTAAGAGAGTGGTTAGATAGACAGCATCTGGCATATTCGACAGATTAAAAAAGTAAACTAGGGGTGAAAGAAAACTACCCAAGTAATAACTAGATAGAGCATAGAAATTCAGTCCGAGGCCACTTGTAAAGGTGTAAAACAAACTGCCATTTCCATGTAGAATATTTCGTAAAGCTACATCAAAAATAACGTATTGATGGAAACCGTCTCCTAATAGTGGAGATGCATCGCTATTCCAGTAGATACCTTGAGTTAGGTATACTCCAGTCATAATTACTAAAGGGATGATGAAAGAAATAAAATAGGTCCAATATGTTTTAAAAAATGATTTCATGTTACCTCGCAGAATGATAGAAAACTCAGTTGGTTACCCCAACTGAGTTTTGAAGTCTTATTAGTCTTTCCAAAGTTCTTTAACTTTTGCTTGTACTTCTGCATTTTCTAGGAATTCATCGTAGGTTTCATCAATACGATCAATGACACCATTCTTAGACAAAACAATAATATGGTTTGCTAAGGTTTGAATGAACTCGTGATCATGACTAGCAAAGATAATTGATTCTTTAAAGTTTTTCAATCCATCGTTCAAGCTTGAGATAGATTCCAAGTCCAAGTGATTTGTTGGATCATCAAGTACAAGGACATTTGATTTCAAGAGCATGAGTTTTGAAAGCATGACACGTACTTTTTCTCCCCCTGACAAGACGTTTACAGGTTTGTTAACCTCATCTCCAGAAAAGAGCATACGACCGAGGAAACCACGTAGGAAGGTATTGTCATCTTCTTCTTTACTTGCAAATTGACGCAACCAGTCAAGGATTGACTCTCCTCCTGCAAAATCAGCCGAGTTGTCTTTTGGCAAGTAAGAACGGCTAGTAGTAACTCCCCACTTGACGGTTCCTTCATAGTTGATGTCACCCATAATTGCACGAATTAATGCAGTCGTTTGGATGTCATTTTGTCCAATAAGAGCTGTCTTATCACCTGGACGCAAGATGAAACTAATATTGTCTAGGATAGTTTCGCCATCAATCTTTACAGTTAGATTTTCTACTGTCAAGAGATCATTACCAATCTCACGTTCTGCTTTAAAGTTGATAAATGGGTATTTACGACTAGATGGCACAATCTCTTCTAATTCAATCTTGTCAAGCATTTTTTTACGAGACGTTGCTTGTCTTGATTTAGAAGCATTAGCAGAGAAGCGAGCAACGAATTCTTGCAATTGCTTAATTTTTTCTTCTGCCTTAGCATTACGGTCTGCTAGCAATTTAGCAGCAAGCTCAGAAGATTCCTTCCAGAAGTCGTAGTTTCCGACATAGAGTTTGATTTTTCCAAAGTCAAGGTCGGCCATATGAGTACACACTTTGTTTAAGAAGTGACGGTCGTGGGATACTACGATAACGGTGTTATCAAAATCAATCAAGAAGTCTTCTAACCAAGTAATCGATTGGATATCTAAACCATTGGTTGGCTCGTCCAAAAGAAGAACATCAGGTTTACCAAATAAGGCTTTAGCAAGGAGAACCTTCACTTTTTCACCATTGGCTAATTCGCTCATGTTTTGATAGTGCAATTCTTCTGGAATGTTTAGGTTTTGAAGTAGTTGAGACGCTTCACTTTCTGCTTCCCAACCTCCAAGTTCAGCAAATTCACCTTCGAGTTCGGCTGCACGAACACCATCTTCATCTGAAAAATCTTCCTTCATGTAAATGGCGTCTTTTTCTTTCATGATGTTGTAAAGTTTTTCATTTCCCATAATAACGACATCAATAACTCGCTCATCTTCATAGTCAAAATGATTTTGACGGAGAACAGAGAGACGTTCATCTGGACCAAGAGAGATATGACCAGTTGTTGGCTCGAGATCACCAGCTAAGATTTTTAAGAATGTAGACTTCCCAGCACCATTAGCACCAATTAATCCGTATGTATTTCCTTCTGTAAATTTGATATTGACATCATCAAAAAGTTTGCGATCACTAAAACGTAGTGAAACATCAGATACTGTAAGCAATGTTTTTCTCCTATAATATGTAATATATTTATTCTACTAGAAAAGAGAGAAATATTCAAATTTTTGTTTGTCAATTTTATGTCAATTAAATTTACAGGTTTATTTACAAAGAGTTAGTCGTTTGATTTAAATAATTTTCTGTTATTTTAACAAAAAAATGCTATAATTGAAGAGACCATTTCGAAGGAGAAAAAAATGACGAAACCCATTATTTTAACAGGAGATCGCCCAACAGGAAAACTGCATATTGGACATTATGTTGGGAGTCTTAAAAATAGAGTATTACTGCAGGAAGAAGACAAGTATGAGATGTTTGTTTTTTTGGCGGACCAACAAGCATTGACAGATCACGCCAAAGATCCTCAAACGATTGTAGAATCGATTGGGAATGTTGCCTTAGATTACCTAGCAGTTGGATTAGATCCAAGTAAATCAACCATCTTTATTCAAAGTCAGATTCCAGAGTTAGCTGAACTGTCTATGTACTATATGAATTTGGTGTCACTAGCACGTTTAGAGCGCAATCCTACAGTGAAAACAGAGATCGCTCAGAAAGGGTTTGGAGAAAGTATTCCGACAGGATTTCTGGTTTATCCGATTGCGCAAGCAGCAGATATTACTGCCTTCAAGGCTAATTATGTTCCTGTTGGGACAGATCAGAAACCAATGATTGAGCAAACTCGTGAGATTGTTCGTTCCTTTAATCATGCTTATAATTGTGAGGTCTTGGTGGAGCCGGAAGGTATTTATCCAGAAAATGAGAGAGCAGGGCGTTTGCCAGGTCTAGATGGAAATGCTAAAATGTCTAAATCCCTTAATAATGGTATTTATCTAGCAGATGATGCGGATACGTTGCGTAAAAAAGTCATGAGCATGTATACTGATTCGGATCATATTCGAGTGGAGGATCCAGGTAAGATTGAAGGAAACATGGTTTTCCATTATCTAGATGTGTTTGGTCGTCCAGAAGATGCTCAAGAAATTGCGGATATGAAAGAACATTATCAACGTGGTGGTCTTGGTGATGTGAAGACGAAACGTTATCTACTTGAAATATTAGAACGCGAACTTGGTCCTATTCGTGAGCGCCGTATCGAATTTGCTAAGGATATGGGAGAAGTGTACAATATGCTTCAAAAAGGTAGTGAGAAAGCGCGTGAGGTTGCGGGGCAAACTCTATCTGAAGTTAAGGGAGCAATGGGACTAAATTATTTTAAATAATAGATAAAATATGAATCGTAAAACTATCTCTTCCATAGGATCACAGGGATAGTTTTTTTATGATTTCTACCATAAATATAATTGACAAATTTTCATAGAATGGTATGATAGATACAATACAAAAAGAGTCAAGCTCAAAAAGAAAGAAAAGAGGAAACTTGAATGTCTAATTGGGATACTAAATTTTTAAAAAAAGGTTTTACCTTTGATGATGTATTGCTCATTCCAGCAGAAAGTCATGTGTTGCCTAATGATGCAGATTTAACAACAAAATTGGCAGATAATCTGACTTTAAATATCCCAATTATAACAGCCGCCATGGATACAGTCACAGAAAGTCAAATGGCTATTGCCATTGCTCGTGCAGGTGGTCTTGGAGTAATCCATAAAAACATGTCTATTGCGCAACAGGCAGATGAAGTTCGCAAGGTAAAACGTTCTGAAAATGGTGTTATTATTGATCCATTCTTTTTGACTCCAGAACACACGATTGCTGAAGCAGATGAACTGATGGGACGTTACCGTATCAGTGGTGTTCCAGTTGTGGAGACACTTGAAAATCGTAAATTGGTTGGTATTCTAACAAACCGAGATCTTCGCTTTATTTCAGATTACAATCAGCCAATCTCAAACCATATGACCAGTGAAAATCTTGTTACTGCTCCTGTTGGTACAGACCTTGCAACAGCTGAAAGCATTCTTCAAGAACACCGTATTGAAAAACTTCCTTTGGTTGATGAAGAAGGTCGTCTTTCTGGCTTGATTACTATTAAAGATATCGAAAAAGTAATTGAATTTCCTAATGCAGCAAAAGATGAGTTTGGTCGTCTTCTAGTTGCTGGTGCGGTAGGTGTCACTTCAGATACATTTGAACGTGCAGAGGCTCTTTTTGAAGCAGGAGCGGATGCGATTGTAATTGATACTGCACATGGTCACTCTGCTGGTGTTCTACGTAAAATTGCTGAAATTCGTGCTCACTTCCCAGACCGCACTTTGATTGCGGGTAATATTGCCACTGCAGAAGGTGCGCGTGCTCTTTATGATGCAGGTGTAGATGTTGTCAAAGTCGGTATTGGACCAGGTTCTATCTGTACCACTCGTGTGATTGCAGGGGTTGGTGTCCCACAAGTGACAGCAATCTATGATGCAGCAGCAGTTGCGCGTGAATATGGAAAAACAATCATTGCTGATGGTGGAATCAAGTATTCTGGAGATATTGTAAAAGCCCTTGCTGCAGGTGGAAATGCGGTTATGCTTGGATCAATGTTCGCTGGAACAGACGAAGCACCAGGTGAAACGGAAATCTTCCAAGGACGTAAGTTTAAAACTTACCGTGGTATGGGATCAATCGCTGCAATGAAGAAAGGTTCAAGTGACCGTTACTTCCAAGGTTCTGTCAATGAAGCAAACAAACTTGTTCCAGAAGGAATTGAAGGACGTGTTGCCTATAAAGGTGCAGCAGCTGATATTGTCTTCCAAATGATTGGTGGTATTCGCTCTGGTATGGGTTACTGTGGTGCAGCTAACCTTAAAGAATTACACGACAACGCTCAATTTATTGAAATGTCTGGGGCTGGTCTAAAAGAAAGCCATCCTCATGATGTACAAATCACTAATGAGGCACCAAACTACTCTATGTAAGTAGTAAAAAAGAACTCCTGATTTTCAGGAGTTCTTTTTGTTTACAAAGTTGTCAATCTTGATTTACAGAAATTTTACCTTTTTGAATGTTGAAAATACTAAGGTTTTCTGGCAAGTTTTGTAAGTGGTCTAAACTTGTTGTTGTAATAAAGGTTTGGATAGATTGAGAAATGGTTTCTAGTAATTTTAGTTGCCGTGTATTGTCAAGTTCGCTCATAACATCATCGAGCAAGAGTATCGGAGACTCGTTGGTAATACTTTCCATTAGCTCGATCTCTGCTAGTTTGATAGAGAGAACAAGACTACGATGTTGACCTTGGCTTCCAAAACTAGCATCCATACCATTGATATAAAAAGAAATATCATCTCGATGAGGGCCAACTCCAGTATTCTTTTTAAATAAATCTCTGGATCTGCTTTTCTCCAAAGCAATTTTAAAAGAATTTGTTAGCTGTTCTTCATCAGTGAAGTTGACAGATGATTGATAAGATATTGACAACTCTTCCAATTTATTTGAAATTTCTAAGTGTTTTTTTTGACCAAATTTCTCTAAGTCTTTAATGAATTTTATCCGATGCTTTATAACGCGACAACCATACTCTATTAACTGATCATCTAAGACTGACAGAAATGTTTCATCAATCTTCTGGCTGGATTTTAGATAAGTATTTCTTTGCTTGAGTATGTGATTATAGTTTGACAAGTCTGACAAGTAGATTGGTTTAATTTGTCCTAGTTCGATGTCTATAAACTTTCGACGGACAGAGGGCGCTCCTTTAATTAGCTGGAGATCTTCAGGTGCGAAGAGGACAACATTCATATGTCCGATATAGTCTGATAGGCGAGCTTGTTTTAAGTGATTGACCTTAGTCACACGCCCTTTTGGCGTTAAATCAATTTCTAGAGGGATAGAGCTTGTTTTTTTCTGTAGCAAGCCAGAAAGATGGAGTTGCTCGTTATCAAAATGAATGAGATTTTTATCTGTACGAGTCCGATGACTACGTGTCAAGGCCAAGAAATAGATTGCTTCTAGAATATTGGTTTTTCCTTGTGCATTTTGACCTAGAAAGACATTTAATTTTGGATTGAAATCAATTTTTGCCTCTTTGTAGTTTCGAAAGGTTTTAATTGTTAAATGTTGGAGCCACATGGTTATCTTCCTGGAAAACGTGGAGCTTGTTTGGTTTTAGGCGATGAAGAAGTTTTTTGTTTCTTGACACTTTTATTCATCTCTTTGACAAGTTTAGCAATTCGCTCTTTCTCAATCTTATCTGCTTGATACTCTTCTTGCTCTTTTAAACTTGGTTTTGTCAAGGTGATGTCAATCTTTAAATCAGGAATGTCAATCGTATCTCCAATACGGATTTTTTTCCCACGTCTATTTTCTAATTCACCATTAAAGTAAACTTGATGATCTATTAAAAAGGATTTGATAGCACCACCGCTTTGTATAATTCCAAGTTCTTTTAGGAGGGCTTGGAGCGTAATAAATTCTTCAAATAATTTGTATTCCATAATTCACCTCAATCTTTGGTATTATACCATATTTTCCTTGAAATAGCTGAAGGAAAGTTAGCTGAAATGAAAACGGTTTTACTCTTTAAAGCTATAAAGAGAACAAGAAAAATTTTGATTTTCGTGGTATAATAGAACTCTATATGTAAGGAGGTAAGGTATGGAGTTAGTGCCTGGAATTTCAGCACATTTTGTTCAATCCAAAAAGTTTAAAACAAATAAAATCACTATTCGTTTTACTGCTCCCTTATCTCTTGAGACAATAGCAGGACGTATGTTAAGTGCAAGTATGTTGGAGACGGCAAATCAAGCTTATCCAACATCACAAGCATTTCGCAGATATTTGGCTAGTTTATATGGAACAGATATTTCCACAAGTGCTTATCGTAGAGGACAAGCACATATTCTTGACTTAACATTTACCTACGTGCGGGATGAGTTTTTGAGTAAAAAAAATGTCTTGACTTCTCGAATTTTGGAATTAGTAAAACAGACTTTATTTTCCCCCTTAGTTCAAGATGGTGCTTTTGAGCCAGCCTTGTTTGAAATTGAAAGAAAACAGTTATTGACTAGTTTAGCTACTGATATGGATGATTCATTTTATTTTGCTCATAAGGAGTTAGATAGCTTGTTCTTCCATGATGAACGTCTTCAATTGAGATACAGTGATTTACGAAATAGCATTTCAAATGAGTCTCCGGAAAGTAGCTACACGTGCTTTCAAAATGCTCTGAAGAATGATCGTATTGATTTCTTTTTCTTAGGTGATTTCAACGAAGTAGAAATTACAGAATCACTGAAGTCATTACCCTTTACAGCTAGAGAGAACGGTGTCACTATCCAGTACCATCAATCTTATTCGAATGTTCTACGAGAAGGAATGGTTCAGAGGAATGTTGGGCAATCTATTTTAGAATTAGGCTATCATTCTCCTGTAAAATATGGTGATGATGAGCATTTGCCCATGCTTGTGATGAATGGTTTGTTGGGTGAATTTGCACATTCGAAACTTTTTACAAACGTTCGTGAAAATGCTGGAATAGCCTATACAGTCTCGAGTCAATTGGATTTGTTTAGTGGTCTGTTAAGGATGTATGCGGGTATTGATAGAGAAAATCGAAATCAGGCTAGAAAAATGATGAATCATCAATTGCTAGATCTGAAAAAGGGTAACTTTACAGATTTTGAACTTGAACAAACCAAGGAGATGATTCGACGATCTTTGTTGATGGCTCAAGATAATCAACAGACCCTATTTGAAAGAGTCTATTTGAATGCTCTATTGGGGAAATCAAGCTTTGACATTGATCGATTGGTGGCAAAATTAGAGAGTGTTGATAAAGAAGCGGTATGTAAAGCTGCCAACAGTTTGAAGCTACAAGCGATTTACTTTATGGAAGGAGTAGAATGACAAAGGTTACTTTTGAAGAAAAATACTATCCTGCTGTAAAGGAAACAGTCTACAAAACACAATTGTCAAATGGATTGACAGTTTCTTTACTCCCTAAACAAGATTTCAATGAGGTTTATGGGATTGTAACAGTTCAATTTGGTTCTGTAGATGCAACTTATACAAGCTTGGGAAAAGGTTTACGTCATCATCCAGCAGGAATTGCACATTTTCTTGAACATAAATTGTTTGAAAGAGAAAACTCCGAGGATATAATGGCTGCATTTACTCGATTAGGTGCGGACAGTAATGCCTTTACAAGCTTTACTAAGATCAGCTATCTTTTTTCAACAATTGACCATCTATTAGAAAATTTAGATTTGCTAGATGAGTTAGTCGGAGATGTTCATTTTACAGAAGAGTCTGTTTTGAGGGAACAGGATATTATCCAGCAAGAACGAGAAATGTACCAAGACGATCCAGACTCACGTTTGTTTTTTGCAACATTAGCCAACCTTTATCCTGATACTCCTTTAGCAACAGATATTGTTGGAAGTGAAAAATCAATTTCTGAGATTCAAGTTTCAAATTTAAAAGAGAACTTTACAGACTTTTACAAACCTGTCAACATGTCACTGTTTTTAGTTGGAAATATTGATGTAAAAGTTGTTGAGGAATACTTTTCAAAAAAGGAAAAGAAGACTTTAGAACAGTTTACGGTTTCAAAAGAGCAACTACCCTTGCAGCCTGTGAAGCAAACAGATAGTCTTCGGATGGAAGTTTCTTCACCTAAACTTGCTGTTGCGATTAGAGGTAATGGGCAAATAACAGAAACTGAGTATTATCGTTACAATATTTTATTGAAATTACTATTTACGATGATGTTTGGTTGGACTTCTGATCGTTTTCAAAGGTTATATGAGTCTGGGAAGTTAGATGCGTCATTGTCACTTGAGGTTGAAGTCAACAGTCGCTTTCATTTTGTGATATTGACAATGGACACCAATGAGCCTGTTTCTCTCTCGCACCAATTTCGTAAAGCGATTCGTCAGTTTAGTAGTGATGCGGATATTACTGAGGAGCATTTGGATCTTGTTAAGAGTGAGATGTTTGGTGAGTTTTTCAGTAGCATGAACTCTTTGGAATTTATTGCAACTCAATACGATCCGATGGATCGTGGAGAAACAATTTTTGATTTTCCGAAAATTTTACAGGAAATTACTTTGGAGGATGTTCTAGAAGCTGGACATCGTTTGATTGATAATGGTGATCTAGTTGATTTTACAATCTTTCCAGCTTAAAAGATGACTAATACTAGAAAGAAGGAATGGTACGTATGAGAAAAAAAACAATTGGCGAGGTTCTACGTTTAGCCAGAATTAACCAGGGATTGAGTCTGGAAGAATTGCAGGAAAAAACTGAAATTCAGTTGCATTTTCTAGAAGCTATGGAGGCAGATGATTTTGATCAACTTCCTAGTACCTTCTATGCTCGTTCTTTTTTAAGAAAATATGCCTGGGCAGTAGAGTTAGATGAAAGAATTGTTTTGGATGCATATGATTCAGGCAGTATGATTACCTACGAAGAGGTAGATGTCGATGAAGAAGACTTATCTGGTCGCAGACGATCAAATAAGAAAAAAACGTCTTATCTCCCCTTGTTTTATTTCGTTCTATTTGCTTTGTCAATTTTAATTTTTGTCACTTACTATGTCTGGAACTACATCCAAACTCAGCCAAGTCCTTCTTCAGCTAATTATAGTGTTGTGAGCTCGACTAGTTCAACGACCTCATCTAGTTCATCTTCTACTAGTCAGACGTCTAGCTCGTCTTCTACTGCGGAATCAACTATTACCGTTTCAGGTGAAGGGAACCGCATTGAAGCTCGCTATAAAACGAGTAAGGAAACAGCTACGGTTCAGCTGACTGTTTCGGATGCAACTAGCTGGGTAAGTGTTTCAGGAAGTGACCTTGAAGGTGGTGTGACCTTGTCATCAGACAATAAAAACGCAAAAACAACAGTTTCAACTAAGAATCCTGTTACCATTACTTTAGGTGTAGTGAAGGGAGTTACTGTGACTGTGGACAATCAAACGATTGATACTTCGAAGCTGACAACTCAGACTGGAACTGTAACACTTACATTTACTACAGATTAAGGAAAAATCAATGAAAAAAGAACAAATTCCTAATGTATTAACTATTGGTAGAATTCTCTTTATACCTCTCTTTATTCTTATTTTGACTTTGGGCCATTCACAAGGAAGTCATTTGCTAGCAGCTATAATTTTTGCAGTTGCTAGTGTAACGGATTATCTTGATGGCTACCTTGCTCGTAAATGGAATGTAGTCAGCAATTTTGGAAAATTTGCTGATCCGATGGCTGATAAGCTGTTGGTTATGTCAGCTTTTATCATGTTGATTGAGTTAGGTATGGCTCCAGCTTGGGTTGTTGCTATTATCATCTGTCGTGAACTTGCGGTGACAGGCTTGCGTTTGTTGCTTGTTGAGACGGGAGGGACAGTTCTAGCAGCAGCGATGCCAGGGAAAATCAAGACCTTTAGTCAGATGTTTGCCATTATCTTTTTGCTCTTACATTGGAATTTAATTGGGCAACTGTTGCTTTATATAGCTTTATTTTTCACCATCTACTCTGGTTATGATTATTTCAAGGGTAGCGCTCATGTATTCAAAGGGACATTTGGTTCGAAATGAAATCGATTATTGAAGTAAAAGATCTGTCTTTTCGTTACAAGGAAGACCAGGATCATTATGATGTTAATAATGTCTCGTTTCACGTGAAACGGGGAGAATGGCTTTCGATTGTAGGTCATAATGGGAGTGGGAAATCGACAACTATCCGTTTGATTGATGGATTGCTTGAAGCAGAGTCTGGAGAAATCTGGATAGATGGGCAATTGCTGTCCTCTGAGAATGTTTGGGACTTACGCCGTCAAATTGGTATGGTTTTTCAAAATCCAGATAACCAATTTGTGGGGGCGACTGTTGAAGATGATGTTGCCTTTGGTTTAGAAAATCAGGGACTTCCTCGTGAAGAAATGAAGAAGAGAGTGTCTGAATCTTTGGAGTTGGTAGGTATGCTGGACTTTAAGAAGAGAGAACCAGCTCGTTTATCTGGTGGCCAAAAACAGCGGGTGGCCATTGCAGGAGTTGTTGCCTTGAGACCAGCTATTTTAATTCTGGACGAGGCTACAAGTATGTTGGACCCCGAGGGACGAAGAGAACTGATTCAGACAGTTCAAGAGATTCGAAAAGACAACCAGATGACAGTCGTCTCCATTACACATGATTTAGAAGAAGTTGCGATGAGTGACCGTGTCTTGGTCATGAAAAAAGGCCAAGTGGAGTCAACCAGTAGCCCAAGAGAACTTTTTTCTCGGGCTGACCTTGACCAGATAGGGTTGGATGAGCCTTTTACTAATCAATTGAGAGAATCTTTGAGAGAGACTGGTTATCGGTTGCCGGATGGCTATTTGACAGAAGGAGAGCTAGAGGACAAGTTATGGGAATTACTCTAGAAAATGTGAGCTTTACTTATCAAGAGGGGACTCCCCTATCTTCATCAGCCTTGACTGATGTTTCTTTGACGATTGAGGATGGTTCCTATACAGCTTTAGTAGGGCACACAGGTAGTGGGAAATCAACGATTTTACAGCTTTTAAATGGTCTATTGGTACCAAGTAAGGGTTTTGTTCGAGTTTTCGATACCGTCATTACCCCTACATCAACAAATAAAGAAATTCGTCAGATTCGAAAGCAGGTTGGTCTAGTGTTTCAATTTGCTGAAAATCAGATTTTCGAAGAGACTGTTTTGAAAGATGTTGCATTTGGACCGCAAAATTTTGGAGTTTCTGAGGAAGAGGCCAAGAAAATTGCGCGTGAAAAGTTAGCCTTGGTAGGCATCGATGAGTCACTCTTTGAGCGCAGTCCTTTTGAACTTTCGGGTGGCCAAATGAGACGTGTGGCTATAGCAGGTATGCTAACGATGGAGCCAACTGTCTTGGTTTTGGATGAGCCGACAGCAGGGCTAGATCCTTTGGGCAGAAAAGAATTGATGACCTTGTTTAAAGAACTCCACCTTTCTGGAATGACAATCGTTCTGGTAACGCATTTGATGGATGATGTAGCTGCATATGCTGATCAGGTCTATGTTATGGAAAAGGGACGTTTGGTCAAAAGTGGTAAACCGAGCGAAGTTTTCCAAGATGTAGACTCTATGGAAAAGGTGCAGTTAGGTGTGCCTAAAATCACAGCCTTTTGTAAGCGTTTGGCAGATAGAGGTGTAGCTTTTAAAAAACTGCCAATCAAGATAGAGGAGTTTAAGGAGTCGCTAAATGGATAGTATGATTTTAGGGCGTTATATACCAGGAGATTCCATCATTCATCGCTTGGATCCACGTAGTAAATTACTTGCCATGATCCTGCTGATTTTGATTGTATTTTGGGCCAATAATCCTCTCACCAATCTCGTTCTGTTTGTAGCGACAGGTATATTTATCGCTTTGTCAGGCGTTTCTCTCTCATTTTTCGTTCAGGGATTAAAATCCATGTTCTTCTTGATTGCTTTTACGACTCTTTTTCAGCTCTTTTTTATTTCAAGTGGAAATGTCCTATTTGAGTTTTCTTTTATAAGAATAACGGATTATGCTTTGCAACAAGCAGGAATCATTTTCTGTCGTTTTGTGTTGATTATTTTCTTTTCAACCTTGCTAACCTTAACGACCATGCCTTTGAGTCTGGCAGCTGCAGTTGAAGCTCTTTTAGCACCGATGAAACGCGTGAAAGTTCCCGTTCATGAAATTGGCCTCATGTTATCAATGAGTTTGCGTTTTGTTCCAACATTGATGGATGACACGACGCGAATTATGAATGCTCAGAAAGCCCGTGGAGTTGACTTTGGTGAAGGCAGCATCGTTCAAAAAGTAAAGGCTATGATTCCAATTTTAATTCCTCTTTTTGCGACGAGCTTAAAGCGTGCAGATTCATTGGCAATAGCGATGGAAGCGCGTGGTTATCAAGGAGGAAAGGGTAGAAGTCAGTATAGACAGTTGAGATGGAGTCAAAAGGATACACTGGCAATTCTTGTGATTTTGGTACTGGGATGTTTCTTATTTTTCTTAAAATCTTAGTAGGTTTGTAGGATTGATAAGAAGCTCACAGTAGCAGGTTTTTAGTATAAAGGTAGGAATATGAACCGTTTTAAAAAATCAAAATATCTAATCATCGTTTTTGTCACAGTTTTGGCAGTTTCTGTTCTATTAGTGACAACCTATTCAAGCGCTATTGTGACGAAACTAGGAGATGGGATTTCCTTAGTAGATAGAATTGTTCAGAAACCCTTTCAGTGGTTTGATACTTTCAAATCAGATTTGGGACATTTGACGCAGACTTACAATGAAAACGAAAGTCTAAAAAAACAGCTTTATCAACTAGAGGTGGAGTCTAATCAATCAGAAAGTTTAAAAAATGAAAATGAACAATTACGTCAGTTGCTGGATATGAAGTCAAAATTGCAGGCTACAAAAACCATTGCAGCAGATGTGATTATGCGAGCTCCAGTATCTTGGAAACAAGAGTTAACAATTGATGCGGGAAGTTCAAAAGGAGCTTCTGAAAATATGTTGGCCATTGCAAACGGGGGTTTGATTGGTAGTGTTTCAAAGGTGGAGGATCATTCAACAACGGTCAATCTATTGACAAACACCGAAAATTCAGATAAAATTTCTGTTAAAATCCTGCATGGTTCTACTGAAATTTACGGGATTATCGTTGGTTATGATAAGGAATCTGAACTGCTTAAAATTAGTCAATTAAACAGCAACAGCGACATTAGCGCGGGAGACAAGGTGACTACAGGGGGGCTCGGAAACTTTAATGTTAAGGATATCCCTGTTGGAGAGGTTGTTGCTACAACACACAGCAGTGATTATCTAACAAAGGAAGTAACAGTCAAGTTAAGTGCTGACACCAAAAATCTTCATGTGGTAGAGTTAGTGGGGAATTAGCAATGAGACTGTTAAAACAAATTGGTATTTTCTTTTTACTCCCTTTTGTCGTACTAATTGATGCACATATTGGACAATTAGCGGGATCCTTCTTCCCTCACTTTCATTTAGCAAGTCATTTTCTGTTTTTATTTCTCTTGTTTGAGACAATTGAGGTTTCAGAATATCTCTATCTAGCTTATTGCTGTATAGCGGGTTTGGTGTACGATATCTATTTTTTCCACTTGATAGGAATTGCAACACTTCTATTTATCTTGATAGGAGCTTCGCTCCATAAATTTAATAGTGTAATTTTGCTAAACCGTTGGACAAGAATGTTAACAATAGTTGTGATGAGTTTCCTATTTGATATGGGGGGCTATCTCCTTGCTCTTGCTATGGGATTGACAGTAGAATCGATGCCAGTTTTCATCGTCTATAGCCTTGTCCCATCAATGATTTTAAACTTTTTATGGATGCTTATTTTCCAATATATTTTTGAAAAATGTTATCTATAAGAAAGAAATAAAAATGTAACAAAGGCGTAATATTTATTATGTCTTTTTTTGGTATACTAGTAATGTCTTAAATAGAAGGAGTATCTACACAATATGAAGAAAAAAATCTTAGCGTCACTTTTGTTAAGTACAGTATTGGTTTCACAAGCGGCGGTATTGACAACTGTCCACGCTGAAACAACTGATGAAAAGATTGCTGCTCAAGATAGTAAGATTAGTAATTTGACATCTCAACAAAAAGAAGCTCAAAAACAAGTAGATGAAATCCAAACGCAAGTTACAGCTATCCAAACTCAACAAACGAACTTGGAAGCTGAGAACGAAACTCTACAAGCTGAATCTAAAAAACTTGAAGGAGAAATTACAGAGCTTTCTAAGAATATTGTTGCTCGTAATGAATCTTTGGAGAAACAAGCACGTAGCGCACAAACAAACGGTGCCGCAACTAGCTACATCAATACAATTGTAAATTCAAAATCAATTACAGAAGCTATTTCACGTGTTGCAGCCATGAGCGAGATTGTATCAGCTAACAACAAAATGTTGGAACAACAGAAAGCTGATAAGAAATCTATCGCTGAAAAACAGGTTGCAAATAATGAAGCAATCAACACTGTTATTGCGAACCAACAAACGCTTGCAGACGATGCACAAGCATTGACAACAAAACAAGCAGAGTTGAAAGTTGCTGAGTTAAACCTTGCTGCAGAGAAAGCTACTGCAGAAAGTGATAAAGCTACTTTATTGGAACAAAAAGCAGCAGCAGAGGCAGAAGCAAAAGCAGCAGCTGAAGCAGAAGCGGCTTATAAAGCACGTCAAACAAGTCAACAACAATCAGTTGTTGCTTCTGGAAATACAACACTTTCAGATCAAGTGCAAGCAACTTCAAGCTCTTCATCAGATGATGATTCAAGCTACACTCCAGCACCTGCTCCAACTCCAACAAGACAGCGTCCAACATACAGTACAAATGCTTCAAGTTATCCAACTGGAGAATGTACTTGGGGAGCTAAAACATTAGCACCTTGGGCTGGAGATTACTGGGGTAACGGAGCGCAGTGGGCTACAAGTGCAGCAGCTGCAGGATTCCGTACAGGATCAACTCCACAAGTTGGTGCGATTGCATGTTGGAATGACGGTGGATATGGACACGTAGCGGTTGTTACAGCAGTTTCATCATCAACTAGCATTCAAGTATCAGAATCAAACTATGGTGGAGATCGTACAATCGGTAACAAACGTGGATGGTTCAACCCAACTACAACTTCTGAAGGTTACGTAACATACATCTATCCAAACTAATGAATGAAATAAAGAGGCTCGATTTGAGTCTCTTTTCTTTTTTAGTCTTAAGTTAGGCTAAAAACTAGCAAAACCACTTGAAAATATGGCTAAAATGTGATAAAATGAAACTTGTCGTGTAAACGATAATACTCATTCTTGATGAATTGTGAAACTGTTGCCCTCGGGTCGTTTTGCAAGTTGAAGTCGAGGAGAGGAAAAAAACAAAAAGGAGAAATACTCATGGCAGTAATTTCAATGAAACAACTTCTTGAGGCTGGTGTACACTTTGGTCACCAAACTCGTCGCTGGAACCCTAAGATGGCTAAGTACATCTTCACTGAGCGTAACGGAATCCACGTTATCGACTTGCAACAAACTGTAAAATACGCTGACCAAGCATACGACTTTATGCGTGATGCTGCAGCTAACGATGCAGTTGTATTGTTTGTTGGTACTAAAAAACAAGCTGCTGACGCTGTTAAAGAAGAAGCAGAACGTTCAGGTCAATACTACATCAACCACCGTTGGTTGGGTGGAACTCTTACTAACTGGGGAACTATCCAAAAACGTATTGCTCGTTTGAAAGAAATCAAACGTATGGAAGAAGAAGGAATCTTCGACGTTCTTCCTAAGAAAGAAGTTGCACTTCTTAACAAACAACGTGCACGTCTTGAAAAATTCTTGGGTGGTATCGAAGACATGCCTCGTATCCCTGATGTAATGTACGTAGTTGACCCACATAAAGAACAAATCGCTGTTAAAGAAGCTAAAAAATTGGGTATCCCAGTTGTAGCGATGGTTGACACAAACACTGATCCAGACGATATCGATGTAATCATCCCAGCTAACGATGACGCTATCCGCGCTGTTAAATTGATCACAGCTAAATTGGCTGACGCTATCATCGAAGGACGTCAAGGTGAGGACGCAACAGCAGTTGAAGCTGAATTTGCAGCTTCAGAAGCTCAAGCTGACTCAATCGAAGAAATCGTTGAAGTTGTAGAAGGCGACAACGCTTAATTCATATAAATAGTAATTACCTAGGAGGGCGGGGCCTAGCCCAGCTCTCCTATTTTTAAAAAATATAGGAGAATCAAAATGGCAGAAATTACAGCTAAACTTGTAAAAGAGTTGCGTGAAAAATCTGGTGCCGGTGTTATGGACGCTAAAAAAGCGCTTGTAGAAACAGACGGTGATATCGAAAAAGCGATCGAATTGCTTCGCGAAAAAGGTATGGCGAAGGCAGCTAAGAAAGCTGACCGTGTTGCTGCAGAAGGTTTGACTGGTGTATTTGTTAATGGTAACGTTGCAGCAGTAGTTGAAGTAAATGCTGAAACTGACTTCGTTGCGAAAAACGCTCAATTCGTTGACTTGGTAAACGCAACAGCTAAAGTAATTGCTGAAGGAAAACCAGCGAACAACGAAGAAGCTCTTGCTTTGACAATGCCTTCAGGTGAAACTCTTGAAGCTGCATATGTATCTGCAACAGCTACAATCGGTGAAAAAATCTCATTCCGTCGTTTTGCTTTGCTTGAAAAAACAGATGCACAACACTTCGGAGCATACCAACACAATGGTGGCCGTATCGGTGTTATCTCTGTTATTGAAGGTGGAGACGAAGCTCTTGCTAAACAAATCTCAATGCACATTGCTGCGATGAAACCAACAGTTCTTTCTTACAAAGAATTGGATGAGCAATTCGTTAAAGATGAGTTGGCACAATTGAACCACGTAATCGACCAAGATAACGAAAGCCGTGCAATGGTTGGTAAACCAGCTCTTCCACACTTGAAGTATGGATCAAAAGCACAATTGACTGATGAAGTGATTGCTCAAGCTGAAGCTGATATCAAAGCTGAGTTGGCTGCAGAAGGCAAACCAGAAAAAATCTGGGACAAAATCATCCCAGGTAAAATGGACCGCTTCATGCTTGACAACACTAAAGTTGACCAAGCATACACACTTCTTGCACAAGTATACATCATGGATGACAGCAAGACAGTTGAAGCTTACCTTGAATCAGTAAATGCTTCAGTAGTTGAGTTCGCTCGCTTTGAAGTTGGTGAAGGTATTGAGAAAGCTGCAAACGACTTTGAAGCAGAAGTTGCAGCTACAATGGCAGCAGCCTTGAATAACTAATAGAAAAGGAAGCAAATTGCTTCCTTTTTCTTTTTGTCTAGAGAGTAGATTCTGTATGAGTAAACAAAAAGCCCTTTAATAAGGGCTAAGTGCATTTAGGAGGCTACACTTCAAATTCATAGAGTGCTGTAGACAAATAACGTTCGCCGTTATCTGGTGCTAAAGCAAGGACTTTCTTACCTGTACCTAATTTCTTGGCAACCTCAATTGCCCCGTAAATCGCTGCAGCTGAAGAAATCCCAACAAGGAAGCCTTCTTTTCCACCAATTTCACGGCCAAGAGCTAGAGCATCATCTGACGTTACACGGACAATACCATCATAGGCCTTTGTATCAAGTGTTTCAGGAATAAATCCAGCTGAGATGCCTTGAATTTTGTGGGGTCCTGGTTTTTCACCAGACAAGATAGCTGACTCGTCTGCCTCAACTGCATAAACTTGAATGTTTGAATTTGCTGCTTTAAGAGCGTGAGAAACACCTGAGATCGTTCCACCAGTACCAACACCACCCACAAAAGCATCTAGTCCATCAGAACCGAAAGCAGCTAGTATTTCAGCTCCTGTTGTTCTTTCGTGTACTTCTGGGTTAGCTGGATTATTAAATTGGAGTGGAAGGAAGCCGTCACGTTCAGCAGCGATTTCCTGAGCTTTAGCAATGGCCCCTTTCATTCCTTCGCTACCAGGAGTGAGGACGAGTTCAGCACCATAGGCTTGGATAATTTTACGGCGTTCCACACTCATCGTTTCAGGCATGACGATAACAACTTTATATCCTTTAGCAGCACCGACCCATGAAAGACCGATACCAGTGTTTCCACTCGTTGCTTCAACAATGGTAGCACCCGGTTTTAGAATACCATCTTGTTCTGCTTTTTCAATCATGCTAAGGGCAATACGGTCCTTTACTGACGAACCAGGGTTAAAAGCTTCTAGTTTAACATAGACATCTGCAGCACCCTCTGGAACAATGTTGTTGAGTTTAACAATCGGTGTTTGTCCAATTAGTTCAGTGATATTGTTATAAATAGTCATAGATATACCTCTTTGTATAAGATGATACTAGTATAACGCGCTCAAGGCTATTTGTAAAATATAGAAATCCTATCAAAGTGATAGGATTTTTTTATATCAAAGGTCTAAGCCATTAATTTTTAATCGATTGTGATAAGCCAATTCTAATAAATAGGTGTAAAGCGGAAGGATGTCCGTTTTTTTAGGGAATTCAAATTTATGGAAACTCAGATGCTCATTATGTGCTTTTAGAAAGATATTTTCTAAATAAGTGATCGTAATCTCACTATCATCTATACCTGCTCCAGCAGTTTCCATTTCAACGTTTACAATGTTCATCAAAAAAAGAGACTTAACAGACGTCTTGCGACCAGTAGCACCTTGCTTATCTGTAAAAATAATACGGATATTTGTAAAGATGATTGAATCTCGAATAAGTTTATACCCGCTTTGAATTTCTTCATTCTCTAGTAGATATTGACCATATTCTTTGATAAGAGTCTCTTTGTTCTCCTCGCTAAAATTTCCAGCAAGTCCTTGAATAAATTTCCCAAAAGCCATAATTTCTCCTTCGTTTACACTAAGTTTACAGGAACTTCAACTTCCCGTAAGCCTTGATCAGTTAAAGTGACCTTTCCATTAAAGAACTCAACAAGAGCAGCTTTGATATTTTCTTTCTCTTCCTTATCAACATAGATCATTGTAGCAATTTGATCTGTAAAGTTTGTATCCAGCTCCATGAGATGATGCTTTCTAAGGAAATTGCCATATTCTTGATACTGAGCGTAAGACATCTGAATGGCTATGCCAGCCTGTTCTTTGATTTCAATAATGCCAATTTCTTTAACAGCCAAGGCTACGCTACCTGCATAGGCACGGATCAAACCACCAGCACCTAGTTTGATGCCACCAAAGTAGCGGGTAACTACTACACAGACATTGGTAAGATTATGATTTTCTAAGACTCCAAGCATAGGGACTCCAGCAGTACCACTAGGCTCTCCATCATCACTCGTGCGCTTGATTTCACTTCGTTCTCCTACAATAAAAGCAGAGCAGTTATGGGTGGCTTTATAGTGTTCTTTTTTGATGGTAGTTATGAAGTCACGAGCCTCTTCTTCGCTATAAACACGCTTGACATGACAGATAAATCGAGATTTTTTGATTTCTTCTTGGACCTGCCCATCCTCTTTAATTGTTCTAAATTCCATGATTTAATTGTACTAAAAAAACACCTAAAGTGCTAGATTTTTACGAATATTAAAGTATGAAAGTAAATCCAAATTATCTCGGTCGGTTGTTTACTGAGAAAGAATTAACTGAAGAAGAACGACAGGTAGCAGTGAGACTGCCAGCAATGAGAAAAGAGAAGGGGAAACTGTTTTGTCAACGTTGTAATAGTTCGATTCTAGAAGAATGGTATTTGCCTATCGGCGTCTACTATTGTAGGGAGTGTTTGCTGATGAAGCGAGTCAGGAGTGATCAAGCCTTATACTATTTTTCGCAGGAAGATTTTCCTAAGCAAGATGTTCTCAAATGGCGTGGTCAGTTAACCCCTTTTCAGGAAAAGGTATCAGAGGGGTTGGTTCGAGCAGTCGAAAAGAAAGAACCGACTTTAGTTCATGCTGTGACAGGTGCTGGAAAGACAGAGATGATCTATCAAGTTGTAGCTAAAGTGATTGATGATGGTGGTGCAGTTTGTTTGGCCAGTCCTCGAATTGATGTATGTTTAGAACTGTATAAGCGACTGCAGAATGACTTTGCTTGCGATATAGCGCTACTCCATGGCGAATCAGAGCCCTATTTTCGAACTCCCTTAGTAATTGCAACAACTCATCAGTTATTAAAATTTTATCATGCTTTTGATTTGTTGATAGTGGATGAGGTAGATGCCTTTCCTTATGTTGACAACTCTATGCTTTACTATGCTGTAAAGAATAGTGTAAAGGAAGATGGATTAAGGATATTCCTTACAGCAACTTCTACAGATGAGTTAGATAGGAAGGTTCGCACAGGAGAATTAAAACGATTAAGCTTGCCAAGACGGTTTCATGGAAATCCTTTGATTATTCCTAAACCTGTCTGGTTATCGGATTTTAATCGCTGTTTAGAGAAAAACCAATTGTCAACCAAGTTAAAGACCTATATTGAGAAACAGAGAAGAACAGGTTATCCTCTGCTGATTTTTGCATCAGAGATTAAGAAAGGCGAAAAACTAAAAGAAATCTTGAAGGAGCAGTACCCGAATGAGAATATCGGCTTTGTGTCTTCTGTGACAGAAGACCGATTAGAGCAGGTGCAAGCTTTTCGAGATGGAGAACTAACAATACTGATCAGTACGACAATCTTGGAACGTGGGGTTACCTTCCCTTGTGTGGATGTTTTCGTAGTAGAAGCTAATCATCGTCTCTTTACCAAGTCTAGCTTGATTCAGATTGGTGGTCGAGTTGGGCGTAGTATGGACAGACCGACTGGTGAGTTGCTCTTCTTTCATGATGGATTAAATGCTTCCATCAAGAAGGCAATCAAGGAAATCAAGCAGATGAACAAGGAGGCGGGATTATGAACTGTTTACTATGTGGCCAGACTACAAAGAGTGAGATGACTTTTGGTAGTCTCTTCATTTTGAAAGATGACTGCAGTTATCTTTGCTCAGCTTGTGCTTCTAGTTTTGAGAAGATTGGTGAGAAATATTGTCCAAACTGTATGAAATTAGGTCTGTCAACTCAGTGTCAAGATTGTAAATCTTGGTGTAAAGATGGGATTGAAGTTGATCATAAGGCAATCTTTACCTATAATCAAGCTATGAAAGACTTTTTCAGTCAATATAAGTTTGATGGTGATTTTTTGCTTAGAAAAGTTTTTGCTTCCGTTCTTGCTGAGGAACTGAAAAAGTATAGAGGTTATCAATTTGTTGTAATTCCCCTAAGTCCTGAAAGATTGCTTGAGAGGGGTTTTAACCAAGTTGAGGGTTTGGTCGAAGTGGCAGGCTTTTCTTTTAAAGATATATTAGGAAAAAGAGAAGAGAGCGCTAGTTCTTCTAAAAGCCGTTTGGAAAGGTTAGCTACTGAAATTCCATTTTTTATTAAAGATGGAATCTCACTTCCCAAGAAGATTTTGCTGATTGATGACATCTATACAACAGGGGCAACTGTGAATCGTGTGAAACGACTTTTGGAAGAAGCAGGTGCTTTGGAAGTTAAAACTTTTTCCCTTGTAAGATGAGGAAAAAATTTGCAAAATGAAAATGAAAGCGTTATAATATAGTTAGAAAAACAAAAATGTTTAGAAAGAAGGTACTTATATGATTAAATATAGTATCCGTGGTGAAAACCTAGAAGTAACAGAAGCAATTCGTGATTATGTAGTTTCTAAACTCGAAAAGATCGAAAAGTATTTTCAACCTGAGCAGGAGTTGGATGCACGTGTGAACTTGAAAGTTTACCGTGAAAAAACAGCAAAGGTTGAAGTAACAATTCCACTTGGATCTATCACTCTTCGTGCTGAAGATATTTCTCAAGATATGTATGGTTCTATCGATCTTGTAACAGATAAAATTGAACGTCAGATTCGTAAAAATAAAACTAAAATCGAACGTAAAAATAAAAATAAAGTTGCAACAAGTCAACTCTTTACAGATGCTCTAGTTGAAGATGCAAATGTTGTGCAACCAAAAGTCGTTCGTTCAAAACAAATTGATTTAAAGCCAATGGATTTAGAAGAAGCTCTTCTCCAAATGGATTTATTGGGACATGATTTCTTTATCTATGTAGATGTAGAAGATCAAACAACTAATGTTTTGTATCGCCGTGAAGATGGAGAAGTTGGTTTGTTAGAAGTGAAAGAATCATAAAATAGAATTTTTAAAGTGGTTTACACCAGTGTAAACCACTTTTGTATTGCATTATTATAAAAGGTATAAATGGGGGCAGTTATGAAAGACGTGGTGATTGTTTCAGCAGTGCGAACTCCAATAGGCTCCTTTGGAGGAAGTTTGAAGAATGTTTCAGCTGTTGATTTGGGAGCTTTGGTTATTAAGAGTGCTTTGGAAAAAGCCAATGTCAAACCAGAGCAGGTAGACGAAGTGATTATGGGGAATGTCCTAGGCGCAGGTTTAGGTCAAAACGTAGCTCGTCAAATGAGCGTTCATGCGGGACTTCCGGAATCTACACCAGCCTATACCATCAATAAGGTTTGTGGTTCCGGTTTGAAGGCAGTGCAGTTGGCTGCTCAAGCGATTCGATGTGACGATGCAGATATTATTGTAGCTGGTGGTGCAGAAAACATGAGTCAGGCGCCATACGTTTTGCCAAGTTTCCGTTGGGGTGGCCGTATGGGAGATTCAAAAGTGGTAGATACCATGATTAAGGACGGTTTGTCTGATGCCTTTAATGAATACCATATGGGGATTACAGCTGAAAATGTGGCTGAAGAATATGGTATCAGTCGAGAAGAGCAAGATGCTCTTGCTTTAGAGTCACAAAAACGAGCAGTGGCGGCTATAGAATCTGGACGCTTTAAAGAAGAGATTGTGCCAGTTGTCATCCCTCAACGCAAAGGCGATCCTATCATCTTTGATACAGATGAATATCCTAGAAAAGATGCTAGCTTGGAGAGTTTGTCTAAGCTAGGTCCTGTTTTCAAAAAAGAAGGTTCTGTTACAGCGGGAAATGCTTCAGGTATCAATGATGGAGCAGCAGCTGTCTTGGTCATGAGTGCTGAAAAAGCAGAAGAATTAGGACTTTCAGTGATTGCCCGCATTCGTTCGTATGCAAGTGCAGGTTTGGATCCTAAGATGATGGGATGTGGACCGATATATGCGACTCGCAAGGCTCTTGAAAAAGGCAATTTGACAGTTGAAGATCTCGACTTGATTGAGTCAAATGAAGCCTTTGCTGCCCAGGCTTGTGCAGTTGGTAAAACACTTGGTTTCAACACAGATATTGTCAACGTCAATGGTGGCGCCATTGCTCTTGGTCACCCAATTGGGGCTTCCGGTTGCCGTATCCTAGTAACGCTGCTACATGAGATGATGAAACGTGATGCTAAAACTGGGTTAGCAACTCTCTGTATTGGAGGAGGGATGGGGACTGCCCTTATCGTGGAACGTTAGGTGTTAGTGATCTGAACGCGTGGATAGGAGGGTGATGATTCCCTCCTCTTTTTGTGTCCGAGGTTAGAAGAAATCAATCATGAAAGAAGGGCTTGCATCTTTTAAAAGGTCGCTTTTTAAGGGTTTTTGTGATATAATAATGCGCAAGAGGTTTAGAATGAAAAAAAATAATTTAATCCCGTTTTCTGCGGTCTTGCTAGGACTTGCAACTTTCGGAATCTTAACTTTGCTGATTATTTTTTCACATAATCTTGCTGTAACAATCACTATTTTGTTTTTATTTGTACTGCTTTATTTGCTTTTATTCGTTTGGCAAAAAAAACAGTATGAAAAGAGCGAAATTGAACAAATCCAATATGTAAATCACCAAGCTGAAAATAGCTTGAGTACTTTGCTTGATCAAATGCCGGTGGGAGTCCTGAAATTAGACTTATCAAGCGGAGAAGTGGAATGGTTCAATCCCTATGCTGAGCTGATTTTGACTACTGAAGAAGGCGAAATTGATGTTGAGTTAATTCAAACCATTATCAAGGCTTCTGTTGGGAATCCTGGTTCGTATGCTACCTTGGGCGAAACACGATATGCTGTTCATATGGACAAGGCTTCGGGTGTCTTGTATTTCTTTGATGTTTCTGGGGAGTACGAAGCAACTGTCGAATTGGTAACTAGTCGTCCAGTCATTGGAGTCATCTCGGTAGATAACTATGATGATTTGGAGGATGCGACATCTGACTCTGATATCAGTCATATCAATAGTTTTGTAGCCAATTTTGTTTCAGAATTTGCTAGTAAGTATGCTATGTTTTCTCGCCGTGTGGGGATGGATCGTTTTTATGTATTCACAGATTACACGGTACTAGAGGAATTGATGAATGACAAATTCTCTGTTATTGATACTTTCCGAGAAGAATCAAAACAGAGGCAACTAGCCCTAACCCTAAGTATGGGATTTTCTTATGGTGATGGAAACCATGAAGAAATAGGGAAAATTGCCTTGCTCAACTTGAACTTAGCAGAAGTTCGCGGTGGTGACCAGGTGGTGGTCAAGGAAAATAACGAAACCAAGAATCCAGTCTACTTTGGTGGAGGAACTGCTGCATCTATCAAACGTACTCGTACACGTACGAGAGCCATGATGACAGCCATTTCTGATAAGATTCGAAGTGTTGACCAAGTTTTTGTAGTCGGTCATAAAAATCTAGATATGGATGCTTTAGGCTCTGCTGTTGGTATGCAGTTGTTTGCAAGTAATATTATTGAGAACAGTTATGCTGTCTACGATGCAGACCATATGCCAGCAGATATCGAACGTGCTATTCAGTTCTTGAAGAAGGAAGATGTCACGAAACTTTTATCTCTTACAGATGCGATGAAGCTAGTTACAAACCGTTCATTATTGATTCTGGTGGATCATTCCAAGACGGCTTTGACCTTGTCAAAAGATTTTTATGATTTGTTCACTCAAACTATTGTTATTGACCATCATAGACGTGATCAGGATTTCCCTAATAATGCAGTCATCACCTATATTGAAAGTGGGGCAAGTAGTGCCAGTGAGCTGGTCACAGAATTGATTCAGTTCCAAAATTCTAAGAAGAATCGTTTGAGTCGTATGCAGGCCAGTGTTTTGATGGCTGGTATGATGCTGGATACCAAGAATTTCACATCTCGCGTGACGAGCCGAACCTTTGATGTGGCTAGCTATTTGAGAACACGGGGAAGTGACAGTATTGCTATCCAGGAGATTGCTGCGACAGATTTTGAAGAGTACCGTGAGGTAAATGAACTCATTTTACAAGGTCGTAAGTTAGGTTCAGATATCTTGATTGCCCAAGCTAAGGACTCAATGTCTTATGACACAGTTGTTATCAGTAAGGCTGCTGATGCTATGTTGGCTATGTCTGGTATTGAGGCTAGTTTCGTTCTGGCAAAAAATACACAAGGATTTATCTCCATCTCGGCTCGAAGTCGTAGTAAAATCAATGTGCAACGCATTATGGAAGAGCTGGGTGGTGGAGGTCACTTTAATCTAGCTGCCGCGCAAATCGAGGATATGAGTTTGTCGGAAGCAGGAGAAAAATTGACTCAACTAATCTTGGAAGAACTAAAGGAAAAGGAGAAAGAAGAATGAAAGTAATCTTTTTAGCAGATGTTAAAGGAAAAGGGAAGAAAGGCGAAATCAAGGAAGTGCCAACTGGCTATGCTCAAAACTTCCTGATTAAAAAGAATTTGGCCAAGGAAGCGACTGCTCAAGCAGTGGGTGAGTTGCGTGGAAAACAAAAATCTGAAGAAAAAGCTCATGCAGAGATGATTGCTGAAGCAAAGGCTATCAAGGCTAAGCTTGAAGCAGAAGAAACTGTTGTAGAGTTTGTTGAAAAGGTTGGACCAGATGGCCGTACATTTGGCTCTATCACTAACAAGAAAATTGCAGAAGAATTGCAAAAGCAGTTTGGTATTAAGATTGACAAACGCAATATTCAAGTGCAAGCACCAATTCGAGCAGTAGGTTTGATTGATGTACCAGTGAAGATCTATCAAGATGTTACAAGTGTCATCAATCTTTGTGTAAAAGAAGGTTAAGTTTACAACTTCTTGACAAGATTGTAAAAGGAAGGAAAGTCGGATGGCAGAAGTAGAGGAACTGCGAGTTCAACCTCAGGATATTTTGGCAGAACAATCTGTTCTGGGGGCTATTTTTATAGATGAGAGTAAGCTCGTTTTTGTCCGAGAATACATTGATTCTCGTGACTTCTTTAAGTATGCTCATCGGTTGATTTTCCAAGCGATGGTAGATTTGTCGGATCGTGGGGAAGCAATTGATGCGACGACAGTTCGGACGATTTTGGATAGCCAAGGGGATCTCCAAAATATTGGTGGCTTGTCCTATCTTGTTGAAATCGTCAACTCTGTACCAACTTCAGCTAATGCGGAGTATTATGCTAAAATTGTAGCTGAAAAGGCTATGCTACGTCGCTTGATTTCCAAATTGACAGAGTCTGTCAACCAAGCCTATGAGGCTTCTAAGCCTGCAGATGAAATCATTGCTCAGGCTGAAAAGGGGCTCATTGATGTTAGCGAAAACGCCAATCGTAGTGGTTTCAAGAACATCCGAGATATTCTAAATATCAACTTTGGGAACCTAGAAGTTCGGTCACAACAAACAACGGATATCACTGGTATTGCAACGGGCTACCGTGATTTGGACCATATGACGACAGGTCTTCATGAGGAGGAGTTAATTATCCTAGCGGCGCGACCAGCAGTTGGTAAGACGGCCTTTGCTTTGAACATTGCTCAGAACATCGGGACTAAGTTGGACAAGACGGTTGCTATCTTTTCGCTGGAAATGGGTGCGGAAAGTCTAGTAGACCGTATGTTGGCTGCTGAAGGTTTGGTGGAGTCCCATTCTATCCGTACAGGTCAATTGACTGATGAGGAGTGGCAAAAGTATACCATTGCTCAAGGGAACCTAGCTAACGCGAGTATCTATATCGATGATACGCCAGGGATTCGAATCACGGAAATTCGTTCGCGTTCACGTAAACTGGCTCAAGAAACAGGCAATCTAGGCTTGATTTTGATCGACTACCTACAGCTTATCACAGGTACTGGTCGTGAGAACCGCCAACAAGAAGTCTCTGAAATTTCTCGTCAGTTAAAAATTCTAGCTAAGGAGCTAAAGGTTCCAGTCATTGCTCTTAGTCAGTTATCTCGTGGAGTTGAACAGCGTCAAGATAAGAGACCAGTCTTGTCTGATATTCGTGAATCGGGTTCTATCGAGCAGGATGCGGATATCGTAGCCTTTCTGTACCGTGACGACTACTATGATCGTGCAGGTGAAGAAGAGGAAGGAATTCCAAATAACAAGGTTGAGGTTATCATCGAGAAAAACCGTAGTGGAGCTCGTGGAACGGTGGAATTGATTTTCCAAAAAGAATACAATAAATTTTCAAGTATCTCAAAGAGGGAGGCATAAGATGTCAGATGCATTTACAGATGTAGCCAAGATGAAAAAAATCAAAGAAGAGATCAAGGCGCATGAGGGACAAGTCGTTGAAATGACTTTGGAAAATGGCCGTAAGCGCCAAAAAAATAGATTGGGTAAGCTAATTGAGGTTTATCCATCTCTATTTATCGTTGAATTTGGGGATGTTGAAGGAGACAAACAAGCCAATGTCTACGTTGAATCCTTTACCTACTCAGATATCTTGACAGAAAAGAACTTGATTCGCTATCTAGACTAAGAATCCTAAAATGAAGTGAGCTTTGCTCACTTTTTTCTTTTTCTCCCGAATAGTATAAACGAGGGTAACCTCGGAAATTTATATTATTAAGGAGAATGAATGACGTTTTTTAAATCAGGAGTTAAGAAGAGTAGATGTACTCAGTTGAGTGTAGGGCTGGCTACTTTGTTTGTTACAAGTACCTTTTTGTTTGGTGGAGAATCGGTTCAAGCTGATAGTGTAGCGCGTGGAGATGACTATCCGCTTCACTACAAAAATGGTAGTGTTGAAATCGATCAGTGGCGGATGTATTCTCGCCAGTGTACCTCTTTTGCGGCCTTTCGTTTGAGTAGTGTAAATGGCTTTGAGATTCCTCCTGCCTATGGAAATGCAAATGAATGGGGACATCGTGCAAGGCGAGAAGGATACCGTGTGGATACTAAGCCAGAAGTTGGGGCTATTGCTTGGTCGACAGAAGGTTATTATGGGCACGTGGCCTGGGTATCAAATGTGTCGGGGGATACGATTGAAATCGAAGAGTATAACTATGGGGTTCGAGAAAAGTATAACCGTCGAAAAGTCAAGGCTAGTTCGATGACAGGTTTTATTCATTTCAAGGATTTATCTACTAGCCATAGTGCGGGTGAGAATGCTCGTAGCTCAGAGCTTCCGTCTAGTGGGACAATGGTATTCACGGGGAAATCGCCTATTATGGACCAACCATCAAGCACAGGACAGGTTATTGACTACTATTATGCTGGTGAGAGTGTGAGTTATGATCAAGTTCTTGAAAAGGACGGTTATAAGTGGCTCGGTTATTTGTCTTATAGCGGTTCTAGAAGATATGTGAAGTATGAAAAGTTAAGCAATACAGAGAATGGGTGGAAAAAAGAAGGAGGGAGTTGGTATTACCAAGAGAATGGTAAGCTAGCAACAGGATGGAAAAAAGTTAACAGCAATTGGTATCATTTAAAAGAAAATGGGGCCATGTCAACTGGCTGGATTAAGGATGGCTCTCACTGGTATTATCTAAAGGCTTCGGGTGAGATGCAGACGGGCTGGCTTAAAGACAAGGGAACTTGGTATTACTTAGAGGAATCTGGCCGGATGAAAGCTAGTCAATGGTTCCAAGTCTCGGGGAAACATTACTATGTCGATGCTTCGGGAGCCTTAGCTGTTAATACGATTATTGATGGCTACAGACTAGACAGAAATGGGGTAAGAATAGGAAGTGTTTCTTAAACATCATCCAAGCTTTCTTCTTGTTCATAAAATTTTAAAATGGATATCGAATTAGTTGACGTTCATTAAGTAGTATAATATAATAATATTAAAAAACTATAAGAGGGGCATTGTCTAATGGACAAGAAGAAAGTTATTTTAACAAGTTTAGCAAGTGCAGCTGTATTGGGTGCTAGTGTACTCGTTTCACAGCCTTCAGTAGTTAAGGCAGATGAAGGGAAAACAGAAGAGCAGGCAGTTGTTCCTGCACAACCACAAGCTGGAACAGAAGGGGAGAGCGGTGCTCAAACTGAAAAGGGATCAGAAAACGCTAGTCCAGCTAATCCTGGTGCGACAAATTCAGCTAAGATGACCAAAGAAGAGTTGATGAAGGCTTTGGATGAACTTGAGGAACAGGCTATTAGTGATATTAAGGATAAGGAAGCAATTGAGGACAAAGAGGAGGCAGCTGAAGCTGTGAAGGAATATATCGGTAAGATGTATATTTCAGATACTCTTGAGTCTGGAGAGCTTAGCTTAGATAATATCATCGCTGAATTGCCAGAAGGTGCAGAAGATAAGGCTGTGGTAACAGGCCCTGAGATTCAAACTAATAAAAAATTATCTACTGAGGAGAAGACTCTACTAGACCATGCTGAAAAAGATGCCAAAGAACAAGTTTCTCAAGCGACGGATGCTCTGGTTCAAGCCCTAGAATCTCTTGAAAATGCTGTAATTGAAGATATTAAAAAAGACGCTTCAATCACCGATAAAGAAACGGCCATCAAAGAAGCCAAAGAAGAGATCGGTAAAGAAGACCTTTTGAAGGCTATCGCAGATGAGGATTTGGAGATTGGTGATGTTATTGTAGACTGGCCAGCAGATACGAGCGAGCACAAAACAGTAGTTGAACCTGTATCAGAATTCACAGATGAAGACCAAGCTAAGTTAGACGAAGCTGATAAAGAGGCTCAGGTTGATGTAGCTAAAGTTCGCTCAGATTTAAGCGCTACCCTAGAAAAAATTGAAAGAGAGACAATCGACGACATCAACAAAGATGCCACTATCACTGATAAGGAAGCAGCGAT
>NZ_JAPVZD010000006.1:0-56099 GCF_041432215.1 Streptococcus sp. 27098_8_70 | reverse complement strand
TCTTGATACCAGCGTGGAATAATCTCTTCTGCTGTTCCCGCTTCGTAATGGGTATTGTCAAACCCCATTCTCTGAGCATTTCTCTTGGCATCTTCTATGGCTTCCGGAATAATGTCCATTCCTCTGAGACTCTTGACCTTATTTGCGAAGGCAAATCCGATTGTCCCAACACCGCAATAGGCATCAATCAGATGATCTTCTTCGCCAACCTCCAGTGCCTTAACTGCTTCACTATAGAGAATTTCTGTCTGCTCAGGATTAAGCTGATAGAACGCTCGAGGGGAGAGAGAAAACTCATAGTCCAGTACTCCTTCTTGAATACTCTCTTGACCCCAAATAATTTCCGTCTTTTCACCATAGATTTCACTTGTTTTTGCTGTATTTGTATTGACAGCAACCGTGACGACTTCTGGAAAATCTTTAACTAAGTCTTTTACTAGCTGGGTTAAATTAAGCTGACGATTTGTGACGATGATTATCTGGACTTGTCCTGTTTTTCTTGCTCGACGTACCATGATGGTGCGAACGCCGAGCGTTTTTCTCTCATCTGTAATTGGAATTTGGTGGTAAGTAAGAAGTTCAGCTAGGCGGTTAGCAATCACTTGGGTTTCTTTATCTTGCACCAAGCAGTCTTTTAACTCTACGAGATAATGAGAGTTTTGCGCATACAAACCTGCTTTGACCTGATTTTTAAATTTTCGAGTCTGAAATTGAAGCTTAGCACGGTAGTACTTTGGTTCCTGCATTCCGATAGTTGGACGGATTTCATAGTTTTCATATCCTGCAGGAGCAAATTTTTTCAGGGCTTGGTGGAGCAAATCCGTTTTGAACTCTAACTGTTTATCGTAGTGGAGGTGCATGATTTGGCAACCACCACATTCATTATAAATCGTACAAGCTGGTACGACTCGAAATTTAGACTTCTTATTAACCTTTAGTAATTTGGCTTCAACAAAGTTACGTTTAACAGAAGTAATCTGACAATAGATATCTTCTCCTTTGAGGGCGCCTGGCACAAAAACGAGGGTTTTCTGGTAGAAACCGATTCCCTCACCATTGATACCCATCCGCTTGATTTTTAAAGGTATTTTTTGTTTGACTTTCAGATTCATACCCCTATCTTATCACATTTTAGGGTATAATAGAACTATGAAAATCACAAAACTTGAAAAGAAAAAACGTCTCTACTTGATGGAGTTAGATGGACAGCAAACCTCTTATATCACGGAAGATACCATTGTCCGTTTTATGTTGTCTAAAGATAAGGTGATCAGCAAGGAAGAATTAATCGAGATACAGGGCTTTGCTCAGTTTTCTTATGGTAAGAATCTCGCCCTCTACCATCTATCATTTAAAGCTCGAACCGAAAAGGAAGTTCGTGAGTATCTGAAAAAGTATGATCTTGATGAAAAAATCACTAGTCAAGTTATCGCTAACCTAAAAGAAGATAACTGGATTAATGACCATCAGTATGCTTATTCCATCATCAATGCCAATCAACTTTCTGGAGATAAGGGACCCTATGTGCTAGCTCAAAAACTGTCTCAAAAAGGGATTGCCAAATCAACTATTGAAGAGGTTTTAAAGGATTTTGATTTTTCAGAGATTGCTCAACGTGTTGCAGAAAAACTGCTTAAAAAATACAATGGAAAGCTTCCCTCTCGTGCCTTGCAAGATAAGATTATCCAAAACTTGACGAACAAAGGCTTCTCCTATTCTGATGCTAAAAGTGCCTTTGATGACTTGGACAGTCAAGTCGACCAAGAAACGACTCAAGAACTCATTTTTAAAGAGCTAGACAAACAATATGCTAAGTATGCTCGAAAGTATAAAGGATACGAACTTAAACAACGTTTAACCCAAGTTTTAGCTCGAAAAGGCTATGATTTTTCGGATATAGCCATCGCTCTCAGAGAATATCTTTAATATTTTCGTGTAAAATTCAAAAAAATTAGACCGATTTATGATATAATAGTAAACGATAAACTTATAAATTGTAGAAAGTTGGTTAGTTATGAAACTTCCAAAAGAAGGCGACTTTATTACAATTCAAAGTTATAAGCATGATGGGAGTCTTCACCGTACTTGGCGAGACACCATGGTACTAAAAACAACAGAGAACGCCATTATCGGCGTCAACGACCACACACTTGTTACCGAAAGTGACGGTCGTCGTTGGGTGACTCGAGAACCGGCTATTGTTTACTTTCACAAAAAATATTGGTTTAATATCATTGCTATGATTCGCGATAATGGGATTTCCTACTATTGCAATATGGCTAGCCCCTACTATCTAGATGAGGAAGCCCTGAAATACATTGATTATGATTTGGATGTCAAGGTCTTCACTGATGGTGAAAAGCGTCTCTTGGACGTTGAAGAGTATGAGCGCCATAAACGTAAAATGAAGTATTCTGATGATTTAGACTATATTTTGAAAGAGCATGTTAAAATCCTTGTTTATTGGATCAACAATGGACGCGGTCCTTTCTCAGAGGCCTATGTCAACATTTGGTACAAACGCTACATAGAACTAAAGAATCGGTAAAGTTGTCAATCCGGGGTGAGAGCCCTGGTTTTTTTATTTGAAAAACCCAGCTTTACAACTGGGTTGGTTTCTATATATCTAATTTAGTAACAGTAAACTTGATGTGGGAATAGTCTTTTTCAACATCCTTATCCAACAAGAAAGCCGTAGCATCCTTCTTAACCTGAACAAGATCAATGTTCTGAGCTTGAGCTGCATAGACGCATCCACAATAACATTGACGATAGATATCATACTCCTCGCACATCTCCACCGAGCGCTTGTAGCCTTGATTTTTCTTGAAATCACTTGGAAGATAGTGGGTGGTGTAAATCTTTTGCACATCGATTCCGATGCTGTTGATGGTTTGAGAATTCTTATGAGGACTGATGGTCAAAGCTGAACCAAAATAGTCAAAGCCCAAGTCCATAGCTACCTGTGCTGTTTTGTCCAGACGGTAGTCAAAACAAACCTTGCAACGGTCACCACCTTCAGGTTCTTCTTCCAGTCCTCTGACTAACTTCCGGTATTCATTGGGTTCATAAGGCGCTTCTAAATACTGAACCGTATTTCCTGTTCGCTCATTGAAATCATTAACAAATTTCTTGGTGACGTAAGCTCGCTTGTGGTATTCTGCCTTGGGATGGATATTGGAATTGGCAAAATAGATGGTCACATCAGCGTATTTTGTCAGGTATTCTAGGGTGTAGGTACTACAAGGAGCACAGCAAACATGCATGAGAATAGTGGGACGTTGCTCATTTTTCTCCCAAATCTGTACCATTTTTTGCATAACACGGTCATAATTAATCTTCTGATTGGGATTCATCTTGCTCAGAATTTCTTCTACATCGATCATGTTCTTCTCCTTTTTCTAGTTTTATTTTATCATATAAGTTAGGAGAGCTCAAATCTATTTAGAAGAGAAAACCTTAAAAGGAGGGATTATGTTCCCTCCTTTTGTGTTTTTTATAAGTTGCTTTTACATCATCCCGCCCATCATGCTTGGATCCATTGCTGGAGCTGGGGCTACTGGTTCTGGTTTATTGGCTACGACTGCTTCTGTTGTTAAAATCAAGCTAGCTACAGAGGCTGCATTTTGAAGGGCTGAACGGCTCACTTTAACTGGGTCGATGATTCCCTCTTCAATCATGTTGACCCACTCGCCAGTCGCTGCATTGAAGCCTGTGCCAAGCTCAGCATTCTTCAAACGGTCAATAACGATTGAACCTTCATAACCTGCATTGTAGGCAATTTGACGAACCGGCTCTTCTAAGGCACGAAGCACAATGTTGCGCCCTGTCGCTCCATCTCCTGTCAATTCCAAAGTTTCAACGGCTGAGATGACATTAACGAGGGCAGTACCACCTCCCGCAACGATACCTTCTTCAACGGCTGCACGAGTCGCATTAAGGGCATCTTCAATACGGAGTTTCATCTCTTTCAACTCAGTTTCAGTTGCAGCACCGACCTTGATAACTGCTACCCCACCTGACAATTTAGCCAAGCGTTCTTGGAGTTTTTCACGGTCGAATTCTGAAGTTGTTGTTTCAATTTGAGATTTGATGACAGCCACACGGTTAGCAATTGCTTCAGGATTTCCTGCACCTTCTACAATAACTGTGCTATCTTTATCAACAGACACTTTAGCTGCTTGACCTAAAGCTTCGATGGTAGCATCTTTCAACTCAAGACCAAGGTCTTCGGTAATAACAGTTCCACCTGTCAAAATCGCAATATCTTCCAACATCGCTTTACGACGGTCACCGAAACCAGGAGCCTTAACAGCAACGACGTTGAAAGTTCCACGAATCTTGTTCAAAACAAGGGTTGGCAGAGCTTCACCATCAACATCATCTGCAATAATCAAGAGCGGACGGCTGCTTTGAAGAATACTTTCTAAAAGTGGCAAGATTTCTTGGATATTTGAAATCTTCTTGTCAGTGATTAAAATGTATGGATTTTCAAGGTCTGCAACCATTTTTTCATTATCAGTAACCATGTATTGTGAGAGGTAACCACGGTCAAACTGCATTCCCTCAACCACTTCAAGCTCGGTTTCCATTCCACGAGACTCTTCAATGGTGATAACCCCATCTTTACCAACTTTTTCCATGGCTTCAGAGATATATTCACCAACTTTTTCAGAACGAGATGAAACGGCGGCAACCTGCGCAATCGCTTCTTTGTTAGCAACAGGAATGGCATTGTTCTTCAAGGCTTCAACGGCTGCAGCGACCGCAGTTTCAATCCCACGACGAATACCAATTGGATTTGCGCCAGCAGTAACGTTTTTGATTCCTTCACGAACGATAGCCTGAGTCAATACTGTTGCAGTAGTTGTCCCATCACCAGCGATATCATTGGTTTTTGAAGCTACTTCTGATACCAATTTGGCACCCATATTTTCAAAATGGTCTTCCAACTCGATTTCTTTGGCAATAGTAACACCGTCATTGGTAATCAATGGTGAACCAAATGATTTTTCCAATACAACATTACGACCTTTTGGTCCCAAGGTTACTTTAACAGTATCTGCAAGGATATCGACACCACGGACCATAGCTGAACGAGCGTCTGATGAAAATTTAATGTCTTTTGCCATACTTACTTTCTCCTTCTATTCTTCAACGATTGCCAAGATACTAGCTTCACCCACGATGAGGTATTTTTCATCCCCATCTTTAACATCAATACCTGCATGAGCTTCAACTAAAACATGATCTCCAGCTTTTACACTTGGAGCGACTAACTCACCGCTCAAGGTACGAACACCCTGTCCAGTAGCCACTACAGTAGCTGTTTTCGTTTCTTCTTGGGCTGATTTTGCGAGGACAAATCCCCCAACAGTTTGTTCTTTTTCTTCAATTTTTAAGACCACACGGTCGCCTAATGGTTTCAACATTTGTCTTCCTCCATAATATAATCATATTGTTAGCACTCTTTGTATATGAGTGCTAAACCATAGTTCTATTGTATCACTTGGTCAAAAATAGTCAAGAAAAAAGTCTGACTTTCTCAATATAAAAAAGCCTGAGACCAACTCAGACTTCTCAATGTTTATACCAAGATCAAACTAAGAAGCTAGCCGTAGATTGCTCAAAACAGTGTTTTGAGGTTGTAGATAAGACTGACGAAGTCAGTTACCTATACCAGCTGACGTGGTTTGAAGAGATTTTCGAAGAGTATTAAAATGGCAATTCTTCCTCTTCCAAGACCAAATCTGCCAAATCCTGTCCTGCGTTATTTTCACGCATAGCCCGTTGGGCGCGGCTTTCCAAAAGTTGGAATCCTGTGGCAAGGACTTCAGTCACATAGTTCATCTGGCCCTTTTTCTCAAAGCGACGGGTACGAAGTTCTCCATCCACAGAGATAAGACTACCTTTAGTTGCGTAGCTTGCCAAGGTTTCAGCCAATTTCCCCCAAAGAACCAAATTGACAAAGTCAGCTTCACGTTCCCCGTTTTGGTCTTTGTAACGACGGTTCACAGCGATAGTTGCTCGCGCCACTGACTTGTCATTGTTTGTTTTGTGCAATTCTGGTGTAGACGTTAAACGTCCAATAAGAATAACTTTATTATACATATTTTCTTCCTCCTACTTATCTATTCGTAAGGAATCAAAAAAAGTTACAAAAATTTGTAACTTTTCGAAGAAATTTTTTATTTTTTATGAACCATGAAACCTGTAGCCTGTTGATTGGCCATAATGGTCATATCTGTAATCTGCACACGGCGAGGCTGACTGGTCACATAGACAACCGTATCTGCGATATCTTGTGCTTGCAGGGCTTCTATTCCCTGATAGACGGTCGCAGCCCGCTCTTTATCACCGTGAAAACGAACTGTAGAGAAATCTGTTTCGACAATCCCTGGCTGAATGGTGGTCACCTTGATATCCGTTGCGATGGTATCAATTCGCAGGCCATCTGAAAAAGTCTTAACTGCTGCCTTGGTGGCTGAGTAAACAGCTGCACCCGCATAGGCATAGATTCCTGCGGTCGATCCCATATTGATAATATGTCCCTGATTGGCTTTTACCATTTCTGGCAAGAAACAGCGAGTAACTGCCATCAACCCCTTGACATTGGTATCTAACATGGTCAGCATATCCAACTCTTCATAGTCTTGATAGGGAGCCAAGCCAAGAGCTAGTCCAGCGTTATTGACCAAGATATCAATCTGCCCTATCGTTTCCAAAATATCGGAGCAGACAGTCTTGACCATGGTCATATCCGTGACATCCAGTGGAGAGGTCCAAACTGTTTGATTTGGAAAAGTTTCTGCAAACTCTGACTTGAGGGCCTTTAATCTGTCTTTCCGTCGCCCTGTTAGAACGACATTCTCCCCCTTCTCCAGATAAGCACGCGCAATCGCTTCACCAATTCCAGAGGTCGCTCCTGTAATTACTACATTTTTCGCCATCTTATCCCCCTCTATCTGGTCTATCAAATACCGACAATTTCCTAGGCCGTCCAGTGTTTAGCTGGGTCAAATGGAGTTCCGACAACTTGGTCTTCTGATAATTCAATAACACCACGTTTTTGCGGAGCATTTGGCAAATGCAATTCACGAGGGCTGCACATCATGCCAAAACTCTTTTCACCGCGAAGTTCGCCTGGGAAAATGAGATTGCCTTTTGGCATCATCGCTCCAGGAAGAGCTACAATGGTTTTCAGGCCAAGACGCGCATTAGGTGCTCCTGCCACGATTTGCACTGTCTTGTCACTTGCGACGGCCACTTGACAAATGTTGAGGTGGTCACTATCTGGGTGGGCTACCATCTCGACAATTTCACCGACGACAAACTTAGGTTCTTTGTCATTGACAATCTCTTCTGCAAAGCCTTCCGTCTGCAATTCTTGGTTCAAACGAGCGACTTGCTCATCTGTTAAAAAGACTTGACCTCGCTCTGCAACTTCAAATAAACTTGAAACTTCGAAAATATTCCAAGCTACTGTTTCTCCATTTTCTTTGAGGAAAACACGGGCTACCTTGCCTTTGCGCTCCACGTCCAACTTGGCATCTCCGCTGTTTTTCACGATGATCATAAGGACATCGCCAACATGCTCTTTATTATATGTAAAAATCATTGTTTCCTTTTTCTCCTATTTCAGTCCTGCTAAAAAGTCGTTAATTTGTTCCTTGCTTTTACGGTCACGATTGACAAATCGGCCGATTTCCTTGTCCTTTTCTAGCACAACAAGGCTAGGAATGCCGTACACATCCCAGAGTTTGGCTAGATCCATGTACTGGTCACGGTCCACTCGAATAAAGGTGAACTCTGGATTGGCCTCCTCAATCTCTGGCAAGGATGGATAGATATAACGACAATCGCCACACCAGTCCGCCACAAAAAGGAAGACCTTCTTGCCATCTTGCTCGACAAAACCTGCTAGTTCTTCTATACTATCGGGAGTAATCATAAGACTTCCTCCTCATAGACTAGGTCTTCATTTTCATAGACAAAGGTATAGTGACGACCATCCTCGAAAACGACTCCTCCGACGAGTCGCTCTAGGCTACTTTCGTAGACTTGAACATAAATAGTCGCAATCTCACCCATATCTGAGAAAAGTTCGCGCACGATAGCGGTCAACTCTTCTTGAGTCTTCATGAGTTTGTGGTTATCTGCTGCTTTTTTAGCCCCTAAAGCAAGGGCACTTAGACCAGCCACAGTCAAGCCAGTCATCCATAATTTCTTAGCTTTCATACCATTCATTGTAACACAAAAAGGGCTCTAGGACAAATAGGGAAGCCGTATAGGAGCAAGGCAATTAAAAAACCTCTGAGATTCTTCTCAAAGGTTCTGATTGTGCTAATTACTGTTCTCGACTGCTGCAGTAACAAAGGCAGTGTAGAGTTCTTCTGGACGGTTCGGACGACTGGAAAGTTCAGGGTGATACTGACAAGCCACAAAGAATTTATTTTCAGGAATTTCCACAATTTCGACCAAACGATTGTCTGGAGAAACACCTGAGAAGACAAAACCTGCTGTCTCAAACTGTTCACGAAAGGCGTTGTTAAACTCATAACGGTGACGGTGACGGCGTTGCACCACTTCTTGATTGTGATAAGCAGCCGCTGCTTTAGAACCACGTTTCAACTTAGATGGATAAAGTCCCAATCGAAGGGTTCCCCCCATATCTTCAACATCAACCTGGTCACGCATGATATCAATGATAGGGTATTTTGTATCAGGATCGAGCTCTGCAGAATTAGCCCCTTCAAGGCCCAAAACGTGACGAGCAAACTCGATACAAGTCAACTGCATTCCTAAGCAGACACCCAACATTGGGACATCATTCTCACGCGCATAACGGATGGCTTGGATTTTTCCTTCCGTACCACGTTGGCCAAAACCTCCTGGTACGATGATTCCGTCCGCATCAGACAAGAGCTCTGCTACATTCTCTGCTGTCACATCATTGGCATTGATCCAATTAATCTTCACTTCTGCGTCGTTGGCATACCCAGAATGTTTCAAGGCTTCGACCACAGAGATGTAGGCATCTTGCAACTCCACATACTTACCAACAAGGGAAATCTTGACTTGTTTTTTCAGGTTCATGACCTTGTCCACCATGGCTGACCATTCTGTCATATCCGCTGCTGGTGCGTCTAGTTTCAAATGGTCACAGACAATTTGGTCCATACCTTGTGCCTGCAAATTCAATGGAATTTGGTAAAGGTGTTCGACATCCAAAGACTCGATAACAGCTTCTGGAGCCACGTCACAAAACTGAGCTAGTTTGTTTTTAATTCCTTGGCCAGCTGGTTTCTCCGTACGAATAACCAACATATTTGGCTGGATTCCCAATCCACGCAATTCTTTTACAGAATGCTGAGTCGGTTTGGTTTTCATCTCACCAGCAGCCTTGAGGTATGGAAGCAAGGTTGTATGGATGTACATGACATTATCTGCACCCACATCTGCCTTCATCTGACGAAGAGCCTCTAGGAATGGCAAGGACTCGATATCCCCAACGGTTCCACCAACCTCTGTGATAATGACATCCGAGTCGGTCGTTACAGCGGCACGCTTGATTTTTTCTTTCAAAGCATCTGTGATATGAGGAATAACCTGAACAGTTGCCCCAAGGTATTCTCCACGGCGCTCTTTACGAAGAACTTCACTGTAAATTTTACCAGTTGTCACGTTGGAATATTTGTTGAGGTTGATATCGATGAAACGTTCATAGTGACCTAAGTCCAAGTCGGTCTCAGCCCCATCATCTGTAACAAAGACTTCCCCATGCTGGTAAGGACTCATGGTTCCCGGATCGATATTGATATAAGGGTCAAACTTCTGAATAGTCACTTTTAGACCACGATTTTTCAAGAGACGACCCAGACTTGCTGCCACAATCCCTTTCCCAATAGACGACACCACACCACCAGTTACAAAAATATATTTCGTAGACATAGATTCCTCTTTCTAAAATGCTCAAGGCCTTGTTAACTACGAGGGGAGATAGAAAACAAGACCCTTATGAATAACGACTTTTCAAGAAAAACTTCCTGAAAAACAAAAATAGCTCCCTAGTAACTAGGGAGCCCCGACCTCTAAAAGAGGTGCCCGAACAATATAATACCTCAAAGCAGAACATTTGTCAACCCGAATTGGTAAAAGGTGAAAAAAGGAGATTGTTTTCAGAAAACCAACTAAAGATCCGCATCCAAACGGATGACCTGCTCAAGCAACAAAAAAAGGAGATCTTACGATCTCCTCTGTGAAGTCTTTTACTCTTCTTCACTCGTTTCAGCGTCATCGTCAGAAAACTCGTCGTCTTCTTCGTTAAGATCCACATCTTCACCCAAGTCATCAGGAGCGATTTCGTTAATTTCTGCATCGTAAGCTTCCACTTCATTTTTCTCATCATCTGGATTTTCATCATCGTATGAAAGAGCTGGATCTGCTTCGTACGCATCTTCGTCTTCTGGATCATCCGCATTGTAGTCAATAGCATCTGAATCGCCATCCATGAAGGCATTGACACGTTTTTTCTTAGCTTTTGGAGCTACTTCATCGTCGTCACTTTCTTCAAGAGCGATGATTTCTTCGTCAATTTCGTCTACACCATACCATGAACGAAGACCCCATTTGTTGTCTCCAAGAGAGATGAAGCTACCGTCAAAGTTCAACTCTGTGTAGAACAAAGGCAAAGCTTCGCGGATATCGCTGTTTGATGTTCCAAGGTAGTTTTGAATTTCATTTACAAGATCGCTAAAATGCATCTCATGGTCGCGACCACGAAGTTCCAAGATAGCACGCGCTACCTCAATCATAGATAGTTCACTTTTTTCTTGCCCAGCAAATACTTCTAATTCCAAAGCGTTTCTCCTCATTTTTACTACTATCGCCAGAGCAAACAGACTCTGACCTCATTTTATCATGTACTCTTTATTGTACGATAATTTTGCGGAATAGTCAAAGGTTAAGGGAGAGAAATCTATATCTTTTACTTTAGCTTTTATATGTAAAAAGACTAACTCTTGAAAAGAATACATTACATTATGTTTAACTAATTCTTTCTAAGACTCATAATAATTCAATCTCTTACAATCAATTTCTTATAAAATTTTGTTATTTATTCATCAATTCTTCAATCAGAGTTCGTGAGCTGCCGAGCTCATTTTCAAACATTTGATCAATAATATCTAAACACCTATCAGCAATATCGTCCCCCATATGTTTATCGTAAAGTTGCATCATCAATCTAGAAAGATATTCTTCTATTCGTCTATAATAATATGGTTCTAATTTCAATTTATTAGTTTTACTCACAATATTGCATACTGTTTCAAAAATGATGTTTTCATATTCTGAAATTGATTCTTGTTTTTCAAGAGATTCTAAAAAATAATAATATAATTTATCTCTATATTCAGAAGTTAGTAGATTAAATATTAAATCCTTATCTTCTTTAATATCTAATAAATCATCCCTGAATAGTTGTGGTAAAATGTTTTCTAAATTTGTAACATTCTTACCTAAATAACTCAGTATAATCTTCTTTGATTTGTCTTCATGGTTCTTTTCCTTTAAATAATTAATAGCCATCTGACAAATACCTTCTACTTGAAGTCCACTTCCACTATATACAGTTGATTCCATATCTCCTTTATTTAAGTAAATTTCTGTAATCAGGCATGAAGCATTTTTTACAAGTAATGTATCTTTTGAATCAAAAGCTAACTGCAATAGACATTGAATTTGTTCTTTCTCATCTTCGTATAGTCTATACAAAATGTAGTTACTATGCCAATGAGCTAACATCTTTTCATCCGTAAAAATCCCTCTAAATAACTCTCTAGCAAAATCCTTATCTAAATCCAAAATTATATACAGAAGAAAAATAGCATTTAAGCGTATGTAATCAGTCTTATCATTAGCAAGTGAAATGATAGTATTTTTGAAGTACGAAATGTTTGTTGGTGAATTTTCTATTAGTTTTGTTAAAGCATGTATTCCATGACCTCTTAAATTTGAGTATGACTGTTGTAAATAATTTTCCATAGTTTGATTCTCGTTAAATTTATCAAGAGCATCTAAATCAGTTTTCTTAAGATAATAATTAAGCCTTTCCAAAACTTTCTCGGACCATTCTATGTTTGCGTGTTTCTCTATGACTCGGAAAAAATAATAAAGATTCTCCCAATTATTTTCATTTACAAAATTTAATAGTATGAATTCAAGATCACTTAAAATAGTATCTGGAATTTTTTCTAAGTCTACAATCCCCCCCAGTAGACCATCTATATAATGTTCATTGATTTTATGATTAGACGATAAGTTTAAAAATAAAGAAACGTACTCTTTAGGATTTTTAGAAACAGTACTTCTAAAATCAGTAGCCAATTCTCTAGGAGAAGACTCAATAAATATGTTTCTCTCACTATTCCATCTACATTTTGTCTCACCTTTTGGGCTGATGAGAATATTTCTCCAAGATTTAGCAGAAATATTCTTACCTTGTAATGGAGAAACTACACTTCCACAGTGTGGGTCATAAAAAGAATCAGAAAAACTATTAGATCGTTCTAATACCTTTAATAATTCGATAGCTTCTTTACTTATCCTTTCTTTCGGTAAAACTGATAGTAATTCAAATTGTAAACTTCCCCAAAATGACCAATAAACCCTGTAATCATCTTGAGATTTATTTCTTTCAATTCTTCTTGCTAGTCTTTGTTTAGCCTCAGGTGAAACATAATGAATAATTTGTTCTTCAAGTTTATTATACATTTCTAACGAACAGCTCTGTGAAACTTTTGAAATCAACCGTTTGGCTAAAAATAATTTGCTTGAATGGCCTTGAGATTTTTCAAAGAGTGTTTTATCAAAATCAGCCAGTAAATATTCAACACAAGTATTAAAATAATTCGTAGGCAAGTGATACATTGCATCTAAAATAACTTCATTATAGAGATAATCACCATTTCCCATATAACTACTATAAATTTCAAAAAAAATCTCAGGATATTTCGAAATTAGACATTTATTGGTTTCATTTAATAAATGAAGGTAATATCTTTGTAATCTATCGCGTTCTTTCAGGGTTGGATTGTATTTAGTAGAATTATTCTCGGAATACTTTTTAAGATAAGGCAATAATATTTTGACGATTTGTATACAATTTTTATCTATGTAATTATGCGAATCTTCGTCGAATTCCTTTGATTCACTATAAAATCTATTACTATTATCAGAGCCTTGAAATTTGTCAAGAAATAAACATATAATCTTAATTGTATATGCGTTTATATTTTTATAGAAGTCGTCAAACAAATCTGGTTCTTTTAGATAAGATTTCCAATAATGCAATCTTACCTTAAAAAATTCTTCTGAATCATTATGATAATCATTAAAGAAACAGCCCCGCCACTCATTTTTATCATCAGAATTTGCTATAGATAATTTGATAAATTTAATACTTTCAGTTGTGTAATTTGGAGAGATACTACTTATTAAATTAATTACTAATATTCTATTCTCATCTAACCACTTTTTTAAAATACCCTCTTCCACTAAAAAATTCACATATAATTGACGACTACTAATTACCGTTTGACACAAATGATTTCTATACTCTGTTTCTTGAATCAGCTCTGCTATATAATTTAAAATCTTTTTAGATGGTTCTTGAATACTTCCTAAGATTTCAAAGAAAACATATTTGAAATTAAACCTGACATTATCACTCTTTATTAATCTAGTCCCAAAATTTAAAAAATCTTTTTCTGATTCCTCTAATAATGATTGAAGAAAAATCTGAAATTGATAACGTCTTGTTGGATTCTGTTGTGTTTTATTTCCAAGAATGTCGTTTACATCAGAATTAGTATAGTAATCAAGAATCATTCGCTCTGCAACAAAACAGTCTAGGAATGACTGATGAACAAAAGAAACTTTGTTGGAACGTTCTGTTAGCATCCCTTGACTGGTTAGATAACGCAAAGCCCTCTCATTACCCAGTAGTCTTCTCTTGCTAAATACAGTTTCACCTGTATCCGTAAATAGTTTTACAAATTTTTCTTTTAAATCACTCAGATTATCTTCAATGAGGCTAGCATCGTGACACTTCTCTAATAAATCTCTCCACCATTTATCTACTAGATTATATGTACTTGTTATTTGATAGTACTCCTCTTTGTTATTAATTTGTTCCCATATATAGAGATTGCTAGGAGTTCTTAGTAACTGTTTTAATTTATTTGGAAAGCTATGGTATTTACTTCCTAAAATTTCCTCAACCTCATTTTCCAATAATTCATTAACTTCAACTTTATGCCAAGATTCAGTTTCATCTTTCGATTTATTTTCAAATAACGCCTTAATTCCGTCATCATTTTCTAAATCATAAGTTCTGCAAACAAAAATAATTGAGATTTTATTTTCTCTTTCCGAATTGAGGTTCTGTATCTCTCGAATCAACTCCAAACAAGTCGTAAGTGAACTTTTAGAATTTTTTGCTGTCCATCTTAATGCATCTAGTTGATCTAATATAAGAACAGCATTATCCTCTTTAGAAAAAGCGTTCAAACAATAACTGATGCTAGCAGGAAATCCTAATTTCTCCCCCCATCCTTGTGCTGTACCCTCAGGAATATAACAATCTAGTTTTAAATCTAAGTGTAAAATATTACTTTTATTACACCAATCAATAATATTTTCTGTTAAACCACTTTTACCATTCCCAGCTTTCCCGTGAATGATAATTGATTTTCCTTCTTGAATATATTTCTTACATTCATCAAATTGTGTGCGAATTTTTAGACCGGAATCCAATGTTTTAAAGCTATTTTTATACTCATCATTTAAAATATTTATTCTAGGTATTATCCTATCATCACGTGCTAAATTTCTGAATTCAATTTTCTCATTTTTAATAAATTTCTCCAAATCCTGAAATGAAAACCATCTTCCATAAATTTCACCTTGTAAAATTAAATTAATGAATTTTGACTTTATGCTAGCAGCATCACCAATAAAATATTGACTAACCTTATCTTTAATAAATTCTTCATTTTCTGGATATGGCTCTTGTCTAATCACAGTTCTACTTAAAAAATTTATAATTTTTCGAATGTCTTTCTCCTTAGAAAATCCTAAATATTTAATATAATCGTTCAACAAGCTACTAACTACTGGAGATGTCTGAACCTGATATTCAATGAAATACTGATCATCATCATTGGTTTTAGCCCTATAAATCAAATCGGAGAAACTTGTAAACGGTAGTGGACTAACTAATGAAACCTTTACTTGTGGATCCCTTTCTAAATGTCTCCTCCAACTATTAAGAATTCCTCTTTGATTTAAATCCGCAAGAGACCAAGTTTCTTTACTAGCATTTCTTCCTTTGCATTGCTGTGCCTCCTTACTCCCATTTCTATATCTTACTAAAACATCCACACGATCAGCTTCGGGACCAATTGGTTCAATTTTTATAGCATCTATTTTTTCAGCTATAATATCAATAAATTTCAAAACAATCCAATTGAACTCATATTTATTACCTAATTTATCTGCTCTTCCACCTATTTCATAAGGCATAAATCTACCTCTCCTTTAATGTATATTTAACACTATTATAACAAAAAAACACGGCATGCCACCGTGTTTCTGTGTTTATTTCACCAACTTCTTCATCTCATCAATATGTGCGACGGTCGCGTCGTATTTCGCTTGATAGTCGGCTTGTTTGTCGCGTTCTTTTTGGACGACTTCTGGTTTGGCATTGGCTACGAAGCGTTCGTTAGAGAGCTTCTTGCCTACCATATCCAGTTCTTTTTGCCATTTAGCTAGTTCCTTGTCGAGACGAGCCAGTTCTTCTTCGACATTGAGGAGGTCAGCGAGTGGCATGTAGATTTCTGCTCCTGTGATGACGCTTGACATTGCGAGTTCAGGTGCAGGGATGGTTGATGCGATTTCCAAGTGTTCTGGATTTGTGAAGCGTTTGATGTAGTTGACATTGCTGTTAAAGAAGGCTTCCAGGTCGCTGTCACTTGTCTTCACAAGGATTGTGATTGGCTTGCTTGGTGCTACGTTTACTTCCGCACGCGCATTCCGAACTGCACGAATCAAGTCTTTGAGGCTTTCGACACCTGTGTGGGCCGCAAGGTCTTCAAAGGCTGGGTTAACAGTTGGGTATTCTGCTGTAACGATAGAGCCTTCTGAGATTTGTCCAAAGATTTCCTCTGTCACGAATGGCATGATTGGGTGAAGGAGACGAAGGATCTTGTCCAAAGTGTAAAGGAGAACAGAACGTGTGATGACTTTCTCTTCTTCGTTATCGCTATAAAGGACTTCCTTGGTCAACTCAACGTACCAGTCCGCAAACTCATCCCAGATGAAGTTGTAGAGGATGTGGCCAGCCACACCAAACTCAAACTTATCAAAGTTTTCAGTGACTTTGCCGATGGTTTCATTGAGGTTGTGGAGAATCCAGCGGTCTGTGACATTTCCAGCTTCCTTGTTGACAACTTTTTCCACATTGGCAGTTGCTTGTTCAAGGGTTAAACCTTCATTGTTCATGAGGATGTAGCGAGAGATGTTCCAAATCTTGTTAATGAAGTTCCATGAAGCATCCATTTTCTCGTAAGAGAAACGCACGTCTTGCCCTGGTGCAGAACCGTTTGAAAGGAACCAACGAAGGCTATCTGTTCCGTACTTATCAATAACATCCATTGGATCAATCCCGTTACCGAGAGATTTCGACATCTTGCGTCCTTGCTCATCACGAATGAGACCATGAATCAAGGCATTTTTGAATGGCGACTTGCCAGTAAATTCCAAACCTTGGAAAATCATCCGAGACACCCAAAACGGAATAATATCATAACCAGTCACCAAAGTTGATGTTGGATAATAACGTTTAAAGTCTTCTGAGTCGACATCCGGCCAGCCCATGGTAGAGAATGGCCAAAGGGCAGAACTGAACCACGTATCCAAGACGTCTTCGTCCTGAGTCCAACCGTCACCTTCTGGAGCTTCTTCACCAACGTATATTTCACCCTCAGCATTGTACCAAGCAGGGATTTGGTGACCCCACCAGAGCTGACGAGAGATTACCCAGTCATGGACATTTTCCATCCATTGGAGGAAGGTATCGTTGAAACGAGGTGGGTAGAATTCTACCTTGTCGTCTGTGTCTTGGTTGGCAATGGCATTCTTGGCCAATTGGTCCATCTTAACGAACCATTGCGTAGACAAGCGTGGCTCAACCACAACACCAGTACGCTCTGAGTGACCAACACTGTGGACACGTTTTTCGATTTTGACGAGGGCGCCGATTTCTTCTAACTTAGCAACAACTGCCTTACGAGCTTCAAAGCGATCCATACCTGCAAATTCGAAGGCCAAGTCATTCATAGTCCCGTCGTCGTTCATGACGTTGACTTGTGGCAAGTTATGGCGTTGACCAACCAAGAAGTCGTTTGGATCGTGGGCAGGTGTAATTTTCACGACACCAGTACCAAACTCAGGATCAGCGTGCTCATCTCCAACGATTGGGATCAATTTATTAGCGATAGGAAGGATAACATTTTTACCAATCAAGTCCTTGTAGCGTGGGTCTTCTGGATTGACCGCAACCGCAACGTCCCCAAACATGGTCTCAGGACGAGTTGTCGCAACTTCAAGGGCGCGTGAGCCATCTTCCAGCATGTAGTTCATGTGGTAGAAGGCACCTTCGACATCCTTGTGGATCACCTCGATATCAGAAAGGGCTGTGCGAGCTGCTGGGTCCCAGTTGATAATAAACTCACCACGGTAGATCCAGCCTTTCTTGTAAAGGTCCACGAAAACCTTGCGAACAGCTTTTGACAAACCTTCATCAAGAGTGAAACGCTCACGAGAGTAGTCTACAGAGAGCCCCATCTTGCCCCATTGTTCCTTGATAGTCGTCGCATATTCGTCTTTCCATTCCCAGACTTTATCTAAGAATTTTTCACGACCAAGGTCATAGCGGGAAATGCCTTCACCACGCAAGCGCTCCTCAACCTTAGCCTGAGTCGCAATCCCAGCGTGGTCCATCCCTGGAAGCCAAAGCGTATCAAAACCTTGCATGCGTTTTTGACGGATAATGATATCCTGCAAAGTCGTATCCCAAGCGTGACCAAGGTGGAGTTTCCCAGTTACGTTTGGTGGTGGAATAACGATTGAATAAGGCTTAGCCTTTTGATCGCCTGAAGGCTTGAAAACATCAGCGTCAAGCCATTTTTGGTAACGACCAGCCTCAACCTCAGCTGGATTGTATTTAGGTGAAAGTTCTTTAGACATGTGTTTGTCCTTTCTCTATTGTATTCATTTTATCTTGAATCTGCTTAGCAACCTCTTCTGCAGACAGATTCGTATTATTCATTTTAAGGTAGTGGTGCAACTCATTCGGTTGATGTTGAGAATTTAATTGAAGTGTTTCAGCAGTCTCCAAAATTTCTCTTTCAGATACCTCAATATGTCGTTTTAAGGGTTTATGCTTTAATCGATTCTCCGTTCGATTTCGACGTAAGCGCTCTTCAAGTGTCGTTTCCAACTCAACAAACAGAATCTCTTGATGATAATCATCCACCAAATCCTGAATTTGCTTCAAATACAGCAGCTGGTACTGATTTGAAAAATCAATTACGTCTGTTAAAATCACAGATCGCTGATTCCTAGCACTTGCTCCAAGGAAAGAAAAGGTAATTCCACGAACAAATTCCCACATTTCCTCTGTATAGTCCTGATAGATTTCTAGTGCAAAATCAATGGCTTGATGGTTATAAAAGAGGGTAGCATTTGTCTTTCGAGATAGTTCTTGCCCAATCGTCATTTTTCCTGAAGCTGGAGCGCCAATGATGAAAATGTGCATCAAACCACCTCCCACTCACTCCTCAGCAAGCCGTATCTCAAATCGTCACAGCGGTTGCCTTGGGCATCTTTACGGTCTCGGATTCGAGCTTCTAAGGTAAAGCCAAGTTTCTCTGCGACTCGTTGACTTTGAAGGTTATACCCAAAGCAAGTCAGTTCAATCTTATGAAGACCCAGTTCTTTAAAAGCTAGGTCAATCAAGGCATGCGCTGCTTCTGGAACATAACCTAGACCCCAATGGTCTGGATGTAAGATATAGCCAATCTCCAAGACATCATCCTCGTGACGACGAGGGAAATCAACAGAGCCGATGACCTTATCGGTTCCTTTAGCGACAATTCCATAGCCCGCTGGAAGATCGTTCTTTTCATTACGCTCGGGCAGAATATGCTCCAGATAATAAATCTCATCTTCCAAGCTCTTGACGGGCGGAAAGCCTGCTGGGTAGGAAACTTCTGGCCTGCTGGCATAGTCAAAGATATCCACAACATCAGCCACGGTACGGACTCGCAAGACTAGCCGTTCGGTTTCTAAACGTTCTGGCAATGTTGCTCTTGTCATCCTTCTACCTCGCTTTCTACAAAAAATCGCCCCTGCCATCTACATGACAGGGACGAATGTGCTTATCCGCGGTACCACCCAATTTCGGGCAGAGCCCGCAACTTTCGTCTTATTGTTTCTCCTTTATGACGTCGTTAGCTCGCATTGGCGTACTTGAGTACAGCCTGCAACTCGCTGCCTAGTCCTAAACGGAATCAAAAAGACTATTCTAATATTTCAATTTTTCATTCATCAGCAACCAGTTTTGACACATTTGTGGACTTCTCAGCACCGCCACTTTCTGTAAAATGTGGGATCCAAAACACCTCTAATGGCTCTATTGTAGCAAGTTTTTCTCGGAAATGCAAGGGGCAAGAAAGATTACTTGAAGCTGATTCCGTGCTCTTTTAATTTCTTAATGGTAGCTGGGCCAATTCCTTTCAAGGCAAGGAGTTCTTTTTCAGTCCAGTTTTTAAAGTCAGCAGCCGACTTGATCCCCTCATCATAGAAAGTCTTAGCACGATCTACTGAGAGGCCACCCAAAGTAGCTGCGAAATCTTCTACTGAATTGGCTACTTTTTGAGCTTGTTCCTTGGTCGCTTCTACTGCTTGTTCCACTTTTTTAGAGACAACTTTTCCTGCTTCGCTGGCAGATTTTTCTGCGTGTTTCACGACTTTTTTGGTCTCTTCGACAACTTTGGTCACCGTACTTGAAAAGGCACCTGAGCGACGAAGGCTATTTCGCAATTGTTTTTTACGTTGGAGTTTCTTTGACATGATAAAATCCTTTCAATAAAAAATCCCTGCTCTGACAAGGATTTAATAAAGATATTCTATCAAGATTTTGGGAAAAAATCAAGAAAGTATCTGTATTTTAATAGTTTCGCTCACCAAACAATCCTTCTGGCAAATCATGGAATCCCTTGCCTGCCTTGAAATTTTCGAACTTACCAAGCAAGAACTGGTAGGCATCCAAGCGACTTTCGTAGCGAATCATGGCATCTTTGGCACGTTCGTCTTGGTCTTCTTCGTAGACCTTTTGACTTTCCTTGTGCGCCATGTCGTTGATCATGATCTGGGTATTGACCCAAGCTTCAAATTCCTTCATAAATTCCTGTTCGTAACTCATTGATTCTCCTTATTCTAATCCACGGAAGAAGTCCGTATCAATCTCTCGGTAGGGCTGGATATCCTGAACATACTCCAACACGCCTTGGAATTCCCCGTTTTCATCGTGTACCGCAGCATAGGTAATGTGGACAAACTTGCCTCGCGAATCTGACTTGAACCACATTTCATACTTGTCCTTGACCCCTTCACGAAGACCTTGCATAACGGCCTTCACCTTTTCTAGATATTTGGGCGGATGGCAGAGTTCTACATTGCGCCCGACTTGGGACGGCGTCCGTTTGAAAATCATCTCATCAGCTGGCGTATTGTCATTGTAATACTGAAAAATATCGTCTTTATTGACAAAAGTGATCTCCATAGGGAGGTGATTGAGGATGAGATTGGCCTGCTCGACGGAGAGATAACCATTGCCAAAAGCCTGTTGACTATGACGGTCCAGCACTGCTTCCTTTTCCTTAGGGGTAAAGGTAATGGTGAACTGGCCTTCTGGTGTATCGATAACTTGCTGAACTTGACCTTCAGCCGTGTCCAGCTGCACGGGCTCCTCTGCACTCTTTTCCTCAACGAAACTCTGTCGTTCTGGCACCCATTTCTCGGACGGACGAATGATGGCATAGCCGTAGGCATTGCTCTCCTCCGCAATCTGAATCCAGTCATCCTGGGTGAAAGACTCAAGGAGAATCATGAGGAGGATGGACTCTTCCTTGAAAATCATACTTTCAAACTCTGTCGCAAAAGCTTCAAAGGCCTCCTTTACAGTGGAAATCGCCACTTCTGGTAGTGCCTTAGCCATCGCTAGAGCTGTCTGAAAGAGTTCTCTGATCTGATCGTCCACTCCCCACATGACTTTAGGAGGTGAATCGTGACCATAGCGCTCCATGATGGGAAAAAAGAGCTCTTCCTTGCGCTGATAATGGATGTCAAATTGCCCCAACAGCCCCATTTGACGTACCAAGCCCTTGCGCATCTCTGCCAGCATTTCCTCATCTTCCATAGACTCATAGGTATCCAACAGTCTCCGAATGCGAATCAAAGCTGCACGGAGAGCTAGATTTTCATCCTTGAAGACGCGAACGGGGTGGCCAGGATGCTCGGTATCCTCTACTTCGACACCCTTAACTGCATTTTTAAAAAGATTAGCATGGACATCACAGAGTTCCATGACATCTTCAAAGGTGACTCCTGAATCTGAGTTCATCAATTCGTGCTCCATGAGAGAAATCTCGATAGCTGAAACACCTGTAAAAGTCGCATCAAAACGCTCCTGAACCGACTCAGGAGAGGCACCATTGTGCAATTCTAGCAAAATATCCCGTAGGATATGAATCCGTTCATCTGCCATTAGTCTAATCCAATCACTTCATAGCCGTTTGCTTCTAGCGTGCGGACAATCTTGTCCATAGGAGTTCCTTCGAGTTTAGAACCCTGCTTAAGCGATACTTTGCGCCCAACAGTGTTGCGCATCAAGGGATTAGCAAGTGGTTTAAAACCGAGCTCTACTAGGATTTCCAAGACTTCCGGGTGCTTGTCTACCACTTCTGCAACGGGAATTGACACATCGATGATATTGTCCATGACGACCTCCATGTATGTTCTAATACTCAATGAAAATCAAAGAGCAAACTAGGAAGCTAGCCGCAGGTTGCTCAAAACAGTGTTTTGAGGTTGTGGATAGAACTGACGAAGTCAGTAACCATACCTACGGCAAGGTGAAGCTGACGTGGTTTGAAGAGATTTTCGAAGAGTATAAAATGATTTTACTGCTTATATTATACCATATGGAAAGAGATTAAAAAACTAGCAGAAGAGTTCCTGCTAGTTTCTTTCATTTCAAGTTATTCCTTATCATCTGGTTTTGCGAGCCACTGGGCTACATCCATCAGCTTGTCAGCAAGCAGTACTTTCCCGAAACCTACTAGAGCATTGTCATCTCTTTTCATGTTCTTCAGGACTTTGATGCTTTGCATCACAAAAAAGTAATTCCCGTAAGTCTTGGTCAGAATTTTAATGAATCCCATATTACTCTCCTTCGATGATTTCGACCTCTTTTCGGATAGTATCAACGTCTCTTTGATATTGCACTTCATTGTAGTTGACTAGCTTGGACAATTCCTGTTGCAATCTTTCTCCCATCGGTTTCATGGTCGCAAAGGTTAAGCCACCAGAAATGACTCCACCTAGGATAGGAATCACTTTCCCCATCCCTTTAGCTAGGCCTCCTTTTGTCAGATTGACACCAAAAATTTTCAAAACTTTTTCTAAAATTGGATACCAAAGAGTTTTTGTCAAGGCTTTCTTGTTCACTACTTTTATGACTTGCTTGGCTACTGTCACACCGCCTGATCGAAGCAGGGCACCTGCGCCATTTACTCCCAGCATCACACCGAGATACAGTAGGAGTGTGTTTTTAGCTTCCTCGCTTAACTCATTGCGCGATGCCCAGAGATCATCAAATCCGTAAATATACCCTAGTTCCTGAGCTAGCTTTAACGAGAAAGCGTAAAACTGGGCTACATCTGTCGGAATAGTAATCGCCATGACAAGGCCTCCAGGTAAACCTGCCAAAACCGAAGTTCCACTGGCTAACAGGACATTGTCCTTAATACAGGCCTTTGCCACTCGGTCCAAGCTTTCCTGAGGTAACAAAGAAGTTGGCCCTTGTTCTAATAAGGTTGCAATATCCTTGCGATCTAATTCCTTGGAAAACTTTTCTACTAAAAATTTCTCTCGATCAACTTTGACTACGGGTAGTTTCACCACTTGTTGTAGTACTTGCATAGCTATATCTTGTTTAGCCATATATCTCTCCGTTTTTCATTTATATCAAGCTTTATCATATCATACTATTTGAAATTTACAAATTTTTTAAACTGCGTTTTACAAGGGCAATATATCGATGATTAGCAAACAAACTACTCCGACAAGAAAAAAGAGGGGAATCCCCTCTTTCTTATACTCAATGAAAATCAAAGAGCAAACTAGGAAGCTAGCCGCAGGCTGTACTTGAGTACGGAAAGGCGACGCTGACATGGTTTGAATTTGATTTTCGAAGAGTATTAGTTCTTATCCAGATTGCGTAGCATTGCGTCAATCTTGTTTCCATATTCGATGGATTCGTCTTTGACGAAGGTCAAATCTGGGATTTTGTACAATTTCAAATTGCGACCAAGTTCACGTTTGATGGTACCAGTTGCTTTTTCAAGCCCGATTTGAGCTTTTTGATTATCTGAAGCAAGGTTACTCAAAATGGTGTAGTAAACCTTGGCAACAGACAAGTCACCTAGCATCTGAACATCTGTGATGGTCACACCTTGAACACGGGGATCACGGACTTTCTTTTGCAAAATCTCATTGACTTCACGCTTGATTTCCATGCCTACACGATCCGTACGGAAATGATTTGCCATGATATTCCTTTCTCTACTTTGAACCAAAAGCTAGGCCAGCAGACCTAGCTATTTCTGTTAGATAGAGGAACTAGAGCCATTTGAATCTAGGAAACAAGCCTTTGATAGAACTAAAGTTCATCAAGGCGCTGTTGACAACGAGTCAAATGAGCTATCGTTTCTCTATTATCGTTTGATTTCTTCCATGACATAGGCCTCAATCACATCATCAGTCTTGATATCATTGTAGCCATCAATCATCAATCCACCTTCACGACCGTTTGTAACTTCTTTCACGTCGTCTTTGTAGTGTTTCAAGCTTGCGAGTTCACCGTCATAGATAACGACACCGTCACGGATAACACGGACTTTAGAATCACGGGTAACCTTACCGTTGATAACCATAAATCCACCGATGGTTCCGACTTTAGATACCTTGAAGGTTTCACGGATAACTGCTTCACCGATAACTTTTTCTTCGAATTCTGGGTCAAGCATCCCTTTCATGGCTTCTTCCATCTCTTCGATAACCTTATAGATAATGCTGTGGAGACGGATTTCTACATCGTCAGCTTCCGCTTGTTGACGCGCTTGTGGTGTAGGGCGTACGTTGAAACCAACGATAAAGGCATTTGAAGCTTCCGCAAGAGTCACGTCAGATTCGTTGATAGCACCGACTGCCGAGTGGACAATGGTAACTTTGACACCTTCTACATCGATCTTTTGAAGTGAGGCAGAAAGGGCTTCAACAGAACCTTGTACGTCGGCCTTGATGATGACATTGACTGACTTAAGCTCACCAGCTTTAAGCGTATCAAAGAGGTTTTCAAGGCTGACACGTTGGGTAGCTTGGCGTTGTTTCATGAGGGCACGTTTTGCACGTTCTTCACCAGCCGCACGCGCAGATTTTTCATCTTCGTAAACGGCAAAGTGGTCACCCGCCATTGGCGCTTCGTTTAGACCTGTGATAGAAACCGGCGTTGATGGGCCTGCAACCTTGACACGACGACCAAGATCATTGGTCATAGCACGTACACGACCGAAGGTATTTCCGACAACGATTGGGTCTTGGACATTCAAGGTACCTTGTTGCACAAGAAGGGTTGCGACCGCACCTTTCCCTTTATCCAAGCGAGCTTCGATAACCGTACCGATCGCACGCACTGTTGGGTCTGCCTTGAGTTCTTGGATTTCAGCCACAAGAAGGACTGTTTCCAACAATTCTTCGATATTTTGGTTGAATTTAGCTGAGATTTCAACAAATTCAGAATCACCACCCCAGGCAGTTGACATAACACCATGCTCTGCCAATTCACCGATAACACGTTCTGGATTGGCACCTGGTTTATCAATCTTGTTGATAGCTACGATGATTGGAACGTTGGCCGCTTTTGAGTGGTTGATGGCTTCGATAGTCTGAGGCATAACCCCGTCATCGGCCGCCACGACCAAGATGGTAATATCGGTAACAGATGCACCACGCGCACGCATAGAGGTAAAGGCCGCGTGTCCTGGTGTATCAAGGAAGGTAATCTTCTTGCCATTTTCCACGATTTGATAGGCACCGATATGCTGAGTGATACCACCTGCTTCACCTGTCGCAACGCGAGAGTTACGAAGGGTATCCAAAAGGGTTGTCTTACCATGGTCAACGTGTCCCATGATGGTTACAACTGGTGGACGCTCAACCAATTCATCTTCATTGAGATAACCATCTTCTACAAAGAAACGTTCGATGTCGGCATTATCCACTTCAACCTTTTGTTTGGCTTCGATACCGTAATCCACCATGAGGAGTTCGATGGTTTCCCCATCTAAGGATTGGTTTTGTGTGGCCATGACACCCATCATAAAGAGTTTCTTAACGATTTCAGCTGGTTCACGTTTGATACGTTTTGCGATTTCCGCAACAGTCATACCATCTGTATACTCAAATTCTGTTGGCAATTCGTGGAACTTACGCTCTGTAACAGGTTTTGGAGTCTGGTTACGGTTGTTTTGCTTGTTCCCTTTTTTATTTTTCTTGTTGTTATTCCAGTTACTATTTCTTTGATTTCTCACTTGATTCTGACTACTTCGATTCTTTTGTTGTTTTCTAGGACCATCTTCTTCACGATCGTAATCATCACGATCTTTGTCTGGTCGGGCTTGTTTTTTACGACGTGTATCTACTACAGGCTCTTTGACTACAGGAGCTACTGTTACTGCTGGCTGAGTTTGTTCAGCTAGCTTAGCAGCTTCTTCAAAGATTTCCTCCGGTTCTTTGCGTTTATTAGCTTGAGCCAAGGCTTCTTTAGCTGCTTGTGACTGTTTGAAACGTTCCTCGCTTGAGCGTGCGTATTCGGCATTTTGTTCTGCCTTCAGGGCTGCTGCACGAGCCTTGAAATCAATACGTGGACCAGCTTGGTTCGGACGATTTTCCACTTGTTGGCGACGATCATTACCACGGTTTTGCTGACCTTGTTGTTTCTTCCCTTGATCATTAAAACGACGGTTGTCGCGGTTTCCTTGACCTGTTTTTCCACCATTACGGTTCTCATTTTTGGGACGGTTCCCGTTTTGTTGTTGGTCGCGGTTGTTGCCCTTGTTTTGCTTGCGTCGCTCTGCTTGCTCTTTTGCACGAGCTTCACGCTCTGCCTTGAAGTTTCGGCTTTGTGGTCTAGCAGCTACTACTTTTTCTTCCTTAGGAGCTACTGGTGTTTCAGATTTCTTTTCCACCTTCGCTTCACTTGCTTTTGGTGCTGCAGGTTTTGCTTCTGCCTTAGGAGCAGGTGCAGGTTTAAAGCTAGCTGCGATTTGCTCAGCAGCAGCAGCTTCCACGCTTGATGAGTGGCTTTTCACATCCAAGCCCAACTCTTTTGCACGCGCTACAACTTCTTTACTTTCTTTTCCAAGTTCTTTTGCGATTTCGTACAATCTTTTCTTAGACAAATCATGTCCTCCTCTTCTATTCCATAAGAGACCTCATTTTCTTTGTAAATCCAGCATCTGTCACAGCCAAAACCTTTCGCGATTTTCCGACTGCTATGCTTAATTCCAGTGTTGAAAACACGGTTATAACTTCTACTTGATAATAGTCACTTTTATCTTGAATCTTCTTGGTCAGATTGGGACCAGCATCATGGGCTAGAAAGACTAACTTGGCTTTCTGGTCTTGGATGGCCTTGACCACCAATTCCTCACCTGATATGATCCGGCCTGCTCGTTGAGCAAGTCCCAAGAGATTACTTATCTTTTGCTTATTCAAGTCCTAACTCTCTTCTTTTCACTTTGTGATCAACATAGGCGATCAACTCGTCATAAAAGCTTTCTTCCACTTCCATGTTAAAGCTGCGGTTAAAGACTTTCTTCTTTTTTGCCTCTAGGGCTTCTGCATTGTCTAGCTTGATATAAGCGCCACGGCCATTGGCCTTGCCTGTCGAATCGATAAAGACCTGTCCTTCTTTGTTCTTGACAATGCGGAGCAAATCACGCTTATCAATCACTTCATTGGATACAACAGACTTGCGCAAAGGGATTTTTCTTGTTTTCATCTTTCCCTCCTCTAGCAGCTTTTATTCTTCGATCAATTCATCCGCAGCTGCGTAATCAACTTGACCTGCTTCTTCCATAGCTTCAAATTCGCTGGCAGACTTGATATCGATACGGTAACCCGTCAAGTGAGCCGCCAAGCGAACGTTTTGTCCACGACGACCGATAGCAAGAGAAAGCTTGTTATCAGGTACAACGACCAAGGCACGTTTGCTGTCATTTTCATCAAAGATAACTTGGTCAACCTCTGCAGGTGCGATAGCATTGTAGATAAACTCAGCTGGATCTGCTACCCACTCGATAACGTCAATGTTTTCTTCGACAGGAATCATGCGGTCGCTCTTGGCGTCGTAGCGAGCTGGGTGGAATTTGCTGGTGATTTTCTTGATATTGGCACCACCACGTCCAACGATTGTCCCGATAGCGTCCACGTTTGGATTGTGGCTACGAACGGCAACTTTCGTACGGTCACCAGCTTCACGAGCCACGCTCATGATTTCAACAGTTCCATCATACACTTCTGGAATTTCTTGCTCCATCAAGCGTTTGATCATTTCTGGATGGCTACGACTGACAAAGACGTTGACACCACGAGGGTTGTCTTCAACCTTATAAACATAGACTTCGATACGGTCATGGGAAGCAAAGACTTCTCCAGGGATTTGGTCTTGTTTGGACAATTGGGCTTCGATGCTGCCAAGATTGACATAGATGAAACGGTTGTCAAAACGTTCTACCGTACCAGACATGATTTCTTGTTCATGTTCCTTGTAAGTATTATAGGTGATGGCACGTGTTTGCTTGCGCATTTTTTCCATAATGGTTTGTTTAGCAGATTGGGCTGCTACACGACCAAACTCAGCAGGTGCTTCTTCAAATTTGATTTTGTCACCAAGCTCATAGGCTGAATTAATGGCAAGGGCATCTTTCAAGCTGATTTCCAAACGGCTATCAAATACTTCATCAACAACTTCACGAACAGTATAGACAGTAAAGTCACCTGTCTTTTCATTGAAGTCGATAGCTACGCTGTCAGATTGACCATAGCGTCTGCGATAAGCGGAACGAAGCGACTCTACTACTGCGTCGATGATGTCTTCTTTTTTGATTCCCTTGTCTTCTTCCAAAATGCGGAAGGCCTCTAGCATTTCTTTACTCATGTTCTTTTTACTTTTGAATCCTCAAAAGCTATCCTTTCTTTTCTATAATTTTACTGCTAAACGTGCTTTTGATACTAAACTGTATGGAATTTGGACGGTTTTCTTACGTGTCTTGTCCATATATTCCATGGTCAACTCGTTCTCTTCGAAGGCCAACAAGGTCCCTTCAAAGACTTTTTGTTTATCGATGGCTTGGTAGAGCCCGACATGGATGTATTTCCCAACTGCTCCAGCGACGGCATCCTTGGTTTTCAAAGGACGTTCCAAGCCTGGACTGGTAATTTCTAGGAAATATTGTTCTGGGAAGGGATCAGGCTTGATGGTGTCTAGGACAGGACTGATGATTTCTGTCAGGTCTGCCGTGTCGTTCAAGGTAATTCCTTCAGGTTTATCTACAAAAATACTGAGAATCATGTCACTGCCAATCTTTCCATACTCGATATCCACGAGCTCGAAAGGCGCTTGGATGACAGGTTCTACAACTTCTCTGACTAATTCTACGATTGTTGCGATTGCGTCCACCTCCTCATAAGCAAGAGGCGAAGATATTTCCCCGCCTCTCTTTCTTATATTCTTACTATCAGTATAGCACGTTTGTCAATTTATGTAAAGCATTAGCACTCAAACGACTAGTTTTCAAGCTATTTTTTGAAATTCTGCTTCAACTCGGTAGATTACTTGACCCTTGCTGGAGAATTTTTGCTCATACTCTGTCATAACATTGCCTTCAAAATCACTGGCATGTAAGTCCAACCAAACACCATTGAGTTTCATCCCATACTGAGAAAAACTCACCAAGCTGTACTCAAACAAGCCACGGTTATCCGTCTTGAAATGGATTTCCCCATTCTCAGGCAAGATGCGCTTGAAGGTGTCCAAGAAACTCTTGTAAGTCAAACGACGTTTTTCATGGCGTTTTTTAGGCCAGGGATCTGAAAAGTTTAGGTACAAACGATCAATCTCACCGTCTTCAAAGTAGTCGGTCAGATCTGAACCATCTACCCACAGCAACTTGATGTTGGGCACTCCAACTTCAAGAACCTTGTCCAAGGCATAACTCAATACCGACTTTTGGATATCAATCCCGATATAGTTGATGTCAGGGTTTTGTTTGGCCATTCCTGATACGAAGGCCCCTTTGCCACTTCCAACTTCAACATGAATCGGATGATCATTTCCAAACAAGTCTCGCCATTTCCCTTTAGCTTCCAAGGGATTGAGGACCACATACTGGGGATTAGCCTCTAGTAATTCTGTCGCCCCTTTACGATTTCTAACTCTCATCTCTTCTTTCCATACTTATCACGGAAGACGCGCAAGGCATAAATCTCCCGGTTTACATTGTCTAAATCTTGATTTTCACAGTATTTGGCAATCTGGTTCAAGTAAGAATACTGACCATACCAATACAATTTATCTAACACTGTCTGATTGTACTTATAGCCGTAGTCTCTCAACCATTGACGCCACTGATGATCTGGAATGTAGTGGCATAGCAAATGCGCCACATCAAACATACGATCTGTCAGACGAACCGAATCCCAATCCACTAGATAAACAAGACCACTCTCTGTCTCAATCCAATTACTATGGCGAAGGTCTCCATGCACAATCGTTGCATAATCTTCCCTAAAGCCTGGAACCGTCTTACCTAGCTCCGCAATCACACTGTTCAAATAGTGATTCTGCTTCAAGATTTCTGGTACTCCTTGCTGCCAAGAACGTAGCAAATCAACTGGTGTTTCCATGGTATAGCCCAAACGGCTCAACTGCTTCATCAAGGGACGCGAGCGGTGAAGGCGGTTCAAGATATTGATAATCTGCTTGCGATTCATGTCGTAAGGGGTCAATATTTTGCCCATCAACCATTCCTGAGCACACATATCACTGCCATCTGGCAAACGACGAGTCCATAGTAATTGAGGAGCGATTTGTTCTCTGGCTAGGCCAGGTAGGATTGGAGAGGTGTTCATTTTTACAAAGACGCGCTTCCCATCAGGGTAGCTTCCCATATAAGCCTTGCCGCTCTTCCCAGGTATAGGGGTCAGCGTTAGCTCATTATCACCCAAGTCCATTTCTTTCCTCCGTATAAAGTTTCCTTACTATTCTACTAGTTTTTGGTCTATTCGTCAACCGCTTCACACCCGATTCCCAAAGAAAAGCATCTCAATTGATTCAGGCTATCATTATAGCTTAAAGAAGGCAAGCACCGTCTTTCTGCTTACCTTTTCATGATTTTTAGAAATAAGTTAAAAGTGGCAAACTGTTGTAAGACATGTGGACTAGAGTAGAAACCCACAAATTTTGGCTCTTTTTGTAAGCAAAGCCCAGCAACAAGCTCCCAAGTAGATAATAGAAAAACGAAGGCACATCATAAGGTTCATGCATGAAAGAAAAGAGAGAGGAAGTCAGTACAAGCCCTAACCAAGAATTTTCAAATATAGCCCCCTGAAGAAGTCCTCTGAACATGAGTTCCTCCTGGATTGGTCCCAAAACTATAACACTTACAATAAAGGAAAGCGGAAGCCCTTTACTCGTTTCCTCAAGGTGTTGAGCCGAGGCACCAGATGCAACTGAGAAAAAAGCATAATAGCCTATATTTACCAGCACCGTGAGAAGAAAGATTCCAATGAACAGCAAGAGTTGTTTCTTACTTAAAATCCCAAAAGAAATCATATCAAACCATCTCGCATAGCCAAAACTAAGGAAAAGCAAGAGACTCTTTATAATAATGAATGTGTACTGGTGTTGAAAATAATCCCCTTGATTAATGGAATAACCCGCTGCACCAACGATTGCAAATACTAAAAATCCAAAAAACAAGGCATGACACTTATTGAAAATGGCCATAAAGCTATCCTCCTCAACAAACAAACTTTCCTACAAGTCATCCTTTAGCTCTAGTCTTTCCAAAACAAACCATTTTAGTAACCAAAATCCGATAACATAACCAGCTCCTAAGAATATAGCCATAAAAGCTAACATGGGATTCAGGGAAGAAAAGACCGCCGCAGATACAAAGGTTAACACAAAAACATTAAAGGCAATGGTATCAGAAGCCAAGACTAGAATATAAGGTGTCAACCAGTCTAAAGTTTTTGAATCTAGAAAAAATAAGTGTTTATACATGATGAACTCCTCTATGGCTGAAAAGTAAACCTTTTGGTTTTTTCACCCCAAGACCCTATGTAGAAAAGTGAGCAAAAATGGTAATGTCGCTACGATATTATTGATCACATGCACTGCATAGGAAGGATAAATGCTCTTGGTATAGCGGGTCAAACCAGCAAAGATGATTCCAACTGTTGCAAAGACGAAGATATCTAACAGACTAGGCAGACTTGAAAAATGAGGAAGAGCAAACAAAATGGAAGGAAGAAGCAAATCAAGACCAAATCTCGAATCTTTAAAAAAGGCGTGTTGCAGTAATCCTCTATAGATTAACTCTTCCATCAGTGGAACCAGAAAGAACAGGGCTATATAGATACTTAGCTCTGCAAAGTTAGTCCCACTAAAACCAATCAGTACAGCCCAACCTTCCGCAGTTGACTGGACATGTTTAGCCGTCTGAACGTTAAAAGAGATCTGGAGCACTACCACTAATACTGTCAAAATCGAATACCAAAGCCATTTTTCTCTTGGAATGCGAAAGAGATAACCATGGCCTGTCTTAACCAGAATCCAAATCATGACTCCGATAAATAGCAAACTCAAGATATTTTGAATCCAGAAGAAATTACCAATCTGGGAAGAAAATTGCCAATAATTTTGAACGATGAGCGTTAGCTGAGAAAGGCCAAATACGAAAAATAGGTAGGATAAAATTGCACTTGTTTTGAATAGAAGCTGATACTTTTTCATAGAAATTCTTCCTCATTTCTTATATTTTAGCCTATATTCCACATAAATGAAAACCTGCTCCTATATAACCAAGGTCACGATAACCACGAGGGCAGGACCCACTTACTGGAAAAGGACCTGAATTTTTTAATATAGAAGGGTAAGAACCAAATGGACTTCCCTGATAAGCATACCCTCTATAAATATCAGATACATCTCCACCCTCTATATGATCAAGTATCTCAGTATCCATAATTTCAAATTGTTCCATCATTCTTGTATCCATGCCAAATACTCCTTTTTATTTTTAATTTTTGTCTTGTTGCAACTTTGACAAGTTTAGTATATCATCGTTTATTAATTTTTTTCATCCAAATCTTGAATTGTCATCGAAACATCTTGAATTACTCAAAGAGCACAATCTTCCCAATCAACTAATAAGAAGAGACTGGGACAAAAAGATTTTGATTTTAGGAATTCTATATTATAAATTTTTAAAATCGATAGATTAGACAAAAAAGCGAACAAGACAGAATTCTGAGTGTTAGATAACTGATTTTGTTCGCTTTTTATATTTAAGATTAGACTTTTGTCCCAGTCTCTTCTTAGAATCGATAATTATTTTTACTCCACTATTTTTAGCTAAATATCCTGTGTAAAAAAGTCAGCAAAAATGGTGATGTCGCGACAATATTATTGATAACATGCACCGCATAAGATGGATAAATGCTCTTGGTATAGCGGGTCAAACCGGCAAGGATGATTCCAAATGCTGCAAAGACGGAAATATCTAACAAACTAGGTAGGCTTGAAAAATGAGGAAGTGCAAATAAAATGGAAGGAAGGAGCAAATCAAGGCCAAATCGCGAATGTTTAAAAAAGGCGTGTTGAAGTAATCCTCTATAGATTAACTCTTCCATCAGTATACCTATTTGTGCTTTAGAGTGTGAAGCCACTTTATCCTCTAAACGTGTCTTACTATAACATTCCTGTTCTTTAAGCCACGATTTCGCTATGCCTTCTTCTCCCCGCTACCTCACGATAGTCATGCTTGAGAATCGCTATTGAATTCATCGGTAGCGGGTGCACACGGAGGACTTACACATCAAATACACGACATGCCCGTCGTACTCAAAAAAGAAAGGACGAAATTCGTCCTTTCTCGATCTTAGCTTTTCTTCAACTCACTACAGTTGACAATGAGCCAAAGGATAGTTAATAACCTATTGAAGTGTCAAATGTTGCTAACTCCATTTATCTTCAAATTTAAATAGACACATTATCGGAGTTATCAGTAAGAAAAAATCTAACCAATTCAGATAATTCATAATATAGGATATAATACCAGCCATAACGAAAAGGTACAAAGCCGTACGATATCCTCTCTTTGGGTTTTTATCAGCCTTGGTGTTAAAAATAATGTACACACAACAAATTGCAATGAGTATAAGCTGAATCATAGTTTCATTTAACATATTAATACCCATTCCTTTTTTAAACTATTTTGGGGGTCTCAATCCAAAAGCTATAATGCCACCTACTATAGCGCCCCCTGTTGCGCAAATCAAGTAAGCTTGAGGGCCTCCAGCGATACAAGATTGTCCTGCCTGAAATGCACCCGACAAGGCTCCTACAACTACATCTCCTCCCAATCCACCTCCAGAAATATTACTTAATTCTTGATTGTCTACTATTTTGTAATCAAACATAATTTCTACTCCCTTCTATGGCCAAATATTATCAGTAATTGCAGTAAAAGCACCACCAAGTTTAGCTCCAGCCCAAGCACAGCCAGCAGTCATAGCCCATGCGGAACCACTAGTAAGGAGCCCTCCTACCGTACACATAGCAACTCCGATACCTGCTCCATAGACAGTTCCTTTTCCTACTGTTCCTCAATCAGTTCCTCCCTCAATGCTAGCCAGCATATCAGTATCCATAATCTTAAATTGTTCCATCATTTTTGTATTCATATCGTATATAACTTTTCAGTTACGGAACAAGTTTAATATAAAAATTATCAAAAAAACATAGGCAATGAAGAGAAAAAATAATTTATCATAGATTAGAAATAATATGACAAAACAATTCAATGATGTTAATTCAATAGTCTTTTGTTTTTTATCAGAGGTACTTATAGATAGATAAATAAGATATGTTTGGAAAGCGAAGAGAATTATATAGAATACAGCCTTCATAAAATATATCTTCCATTTTTATGATGTAGCACTATAGGCTAAATATCCACAAATCAATGCTCCTCCAATTCCTCCTATTGCAGCGCCCCATGGTCCTAGAAACTTCCCATATTTCACTCCACCCGCTGCACAACCTAAAGCAGCAACTACAGCCGCTCCTCCGGAATTACCTCCATAAATCTCACTTAACATTGTTTCATCTACATTATAATAAGTATTCATACAAATCTCCTTTTATCAAAATCCACCCGTTGCACCTGTTACTCCTGCCCACAGAGCCACACCAAATTTAGCTCCTATGTATCCACATGCTCCCATAAATGGCGCTCCAACACCACTCGCAGCACAAATGGCTGTTCCTAAGCCCCAGCCACCAAAAGCTGCACCACCACCTTCTAAGACATTAGTTTGCCAATTATTCTTGCCTCCTTCAATACTGGATAACATAGTTATATCCATTTCATGAAATTGTCCTATCATTTTTGTATCCATAACGAATACCTCCATTTTAATCTTAATTTTAATTTTTGTCCTGTTGCAACTTTGACAAGTTTAGTATATCACTGTTTATTATATTTTTTCATCCAAATCTTGAATTGTTATCGAAACGTCTTGAATTGTTAAAAAATTTAAAAAGCAAGCATTAAAAACATACTTGCCCTTTCACTTTTGTCTATAGGCAAATTCTAGCCATATGTTATTACAAACAAATAATATCATTGTACCTGTTTACCCTCTATTTTTATTTATGAATCTTTTGTTTCACTTTAATCATTATAGAAGCCATAAAAAATGCGACAGCTAGCCGAATCAGTTGGTAACTTTCTTCCTCCCCTGTTTTCGGTAATAATTTTTCATTCGAAGTAATAGATTGGCTTACATAATCAGGCCCCTTAACATCGGTTAAAGGAATTTTATTTTCTTGAATACCATCAAAAATAGGTTTGAGAGTGTTCAATTGATTCTTATTATCTAACATTGCTAAATCGCCAGATTGAGTAGTTTTAGCTTTAGAAGTTGAGTTTATACTCTCCACTTTCCCACTATTTTCACTATTAGAATTGGGATTATCATTGGATATTTTCATTTCGGTTCTTTTTTCATCACTCATACCTTTGCTTTCACTTACAACTTTATCACTAGTACTCATGCTGTCATTTCTGGTTTTCTCATCATGCACATTTTCAGTTACTGTTTCCTCAGAAGATGCTACTGTTTCCGTTTGCTTAGGTTAGTTTCTCGAGTACATATAATCATAAACCTGTCGTGCAGTCGCTCCCCCACCAACCCATCCAGATATCGGACGTCCATTTCTTAAATACAAAATTGTTGGTGTTCCTGGAATACCGACTTTTTTAAATAGAAACTCTCTCGCTTCCCCGTCAAAATCTTTACCATCCAAATCATAATACTCTAACTTCTTTTCAATCAAGTTATTAAATTCTTTCAATTCAGGAGAAAATTGACGACAATGAGAACAAGTTTTTCTACCAAAATATATAGTATGTTCCAATTGATCCTCTGTAAAAGATTGACGAACGGCTTCAATATCTATCTTTTAAAGTCCGCAACATTCTGTTCATACTCCTCGGGAGTTACAACGGAAGGTTTATGCTCCACATTTTCCTTAGCCGATTGCAAATCTGGTGCCACAACAGAACTATCATTAGCCTGAATAGAGGAAGAAGTAGTCTGTTCTTCTGCATATACAACACCCGTAGTAATAGATGCAAATACAAGTGGTACAAGTAATAGCGATTTTATCTTTTGTTTCTTCATAAGAATACTCCTTTACATTTGTTATCTTTATCTTACCTTATTTAAGATTACAAATTCATCCAAATCTTGAATTGTCATCGAAACGTCTTGAATTGCAAAAACTTCATTATAAAAGGGTAAGCATTTCAAAAACACTTACCCTTTTATACTTCATTAACCTCTACTTTTTATAATACTTCAACCCCCAAACGAAAGGAAGATGTTCCGTTTTTTAGCAAGAAAAGTTTTCATTTCTTTGCTCCTTTCTTTTTAGTTAAAGCAAAATAGATCATAACTGCAATCACATAAGCTATGGTATAAAATAGCTGATACCAAATACTTTCCCTAAGCGGATAAAGAAAGAGGGACATGATTAGATACAAGATGAAAATGATAAGTATTTTTTTCTTCATAAGATTTCCTCCTAAATGTGTGATTTATCTTAGTTGAGCAAGAACCTTTACACTGCTAGTATAGCACTCATTTTGACCTTGGATTACTCAAATCATGAATGGTCATCGAAACATCTTGAATTGCAAAAACTTCATTATAAAAGGGGTAAGTATTTCAAAAAAACTGACCCCTTTATACTTCATTAAGCTCTACTTTTTATAATACTTCAACCCCCAAACGAGCAGAAGCGTGATAATAAAGCATAGAATAGCTCCAATATAGGCGATTAGTTGTTGATAGGATTCTACTGCTGTGATACCTCTATACAAACAGATAATAGTCATAAAACATGTCAATCCTACGAACATTAGTTGATTGGCTCTAGGACTTATCAAACCATCATCTTCAAATTTTTTCACTCTCATTTACCTAGTGAGATAAACAACAGCCAAAATAGAAGTCAAGTTGATAACCACTAAAATAAATTGGTAGACTAAGGAAAAATTTAAAAATTGACGAGAGAGAAATAGATAAGTAGAGATTAGCAAAGGCAACTGACCTAGAAACAATCTCGTTAGAAATACGTTGCGTTTTTTAGCAAATATTTTTTCCATACCTAAACTCCATTACAATTAAATGATATCTAATCATTTTCTAAAATTTGATAACTTTTGTGAAATGTTTTAGCAGAAACAACTCTATGATTGGTGATATCTAGATAATCACCTGGGTAACCAAGAACATATATACCATAACCAGCGAATCCTCCTCCAACTGTTCCAACCAGACCAAACTTGATATTAGTTGTGAGAGAAGTATTAAGAGCCGCCATAAGAATGCGCACATGATTATCCAACCAAACCATATAATTTTTTTGAAAAGCTTCCTCTACCCAACTTGGTTTAGGAGTTGCTTGACCAATTTCCCAAACATCAACAATTTGATTCCCATATTTTGCCTTCATAGCTTCAATCCTTTTTAAATACCATTACATGAGTTTGGAGTTCCCCCTATACCATAAGGACTACATGGTTTCGAAGGATGTCTAATAGGCCACTTACCATTTAATTGATCCAAAGTTGGAGACGGTGCTAGTCCACCCAATAAACCAGAAAGCATATCTCCCCAACCTCCGAAACCTCCTTCAACTTTCGCAAGCATATCAGTATCCATAATCTCAAATTGTTCCATCATTTTTGTATTCATGACAAATACTCCTTTTTTTATTTTTAATTTTTTGTCCTGTTGCAGCTTTGACAAGTTTAGTATATCATTGTTTGTTAAAGTTTTTCATCCAAATCTTGAATTGTCATCGAAACGTCTTGAATTAGCTTTTTATTTCAAAATACACCTATAGATTTTTAAAGAAAGATAGTTTCTAATCACTTTTTTACCATTCAGGAAGTTTCAATGACAATTCAAGATTTTATAAAATATGAACTTAGTATCATGGTATAATAAATTCATATTTTATATGAAAGGATTTGCCAATGACTTCTTATAAACATACATTTGTTCCTCAAATAGATGCTAGAGACTGTGGTGTCGCTGCCTTAGCCTCGATTGCTAAATTCTATGGTTCAGATTTTTCTCTAGCTCACTTGAGAGAACTTGCAAAGACCAACAAAGAAGGGACGACTGCTCTTGGCATTGTAAAAGCCGCAAATGAAATGGGATTTGAAACAAGGCCTGTTCAAGCAGATAAAACGCTCTTTGACATGAGTGATGTCCCCTATCCATTTATCGTTCACGTTAACAAAGAAGGGAAACTCCAACATTACTATGTTGTCTATCAAACAAAGAAAGACTATCTGATTATTGGTGATCCTGACCCTTCTGTAAAAATCACAAAAATGTCAAAAGAACGCTTTTTCTCTGAATGGACTGGAGTAGCTATTTTTCTAGCTCCCAAACCCAGCTATCAACCCCATAAAGATAAAAAGAATGGTCTACTGAGCTTCCTCCCTCTGATTTTCAAACAAAAATCTCTCATTGCTTACATTGTTCTCTCAAGCTTATTAGTCACTATTATCAATATCGGTGGTTCTTATTATCTCCAAGGAATCTTAGATGAATACATCCCAAATCAGATGAAATCAACTTTAGGAATTATCTCAATTGGTCTAATTATCACCTATATCCTCCAACAAGCCATGAGCTTCTCCAGAGATTATCTCCTAACTGTTCTGAGTCAGAGATTAAGTATTGATGTGATTTTATCCTATATTCGCCATATTTTTGAACTTCCTATGTCTTTCTTTGCGACACGTCGTACAGGAGAAATCATTTCACGGTTCACAGATGCTAACTCTATTATAGATGCCTTGGCTTCTACCATTCTTTCTCTTTTTCTGGATGTTTCTATTCTGATTCTTGTAGGGGGCGTCTTACTGGCACAAAACCCTAATCTCTTCCTTCTTTCTCTTATTTCCATTCCTATATACATGTTCATCATCTTTTCTTTTATGAAGCCTTTCGAAAAAATGAACCATGATGTCATGCAAAGTAATTCTATGGTTAGCTCTGCTATTATCGAAGATATCAACGGGATTGAAACTATAAAGTCGCTCACGAGTGAAGAAAATCGCTATCAAAATATAGACAGCGAATTTGTAGATTATTTGGAAAAATCCTTTAAACTTACTAAATATTCTATTTTACAAACTAATTTAAAGCAAGGAACAAAGTTAGTTCTTAATATCTTTATCCTATGGTTTGGTGCTCAATTAGTCATGTCGAGTAAAATTTCTATCGGTCAGCTGATTACCTTTAATACACTTCTTTCTTACTTTACAACTCCTATGGAAAATATTATCAACCTCCAAACCAAACTCCAATCTGCGAAGGTTGCTAATAACCGCTTGAACGAGGTCTATTTAGTCGAATCTGAATTTCAAGTTCAAGAAAACTCTGTTCATTCACATTTTTTGATGGGCGATATTGAATTTGATGACCTTTCTTATAAGTATGGTTTTGGGCGAGATACCTTAACGGATATTAATCTAACGATTAAACAAGGAGATAAGGTCAGCCTGGTTGGAGTTAGTGGTTCTGGTAAAACAACTTTAGCCAAAATGATTGTCAATTTCTTTGAACCTTACAAAGGACATATTTCCATCAATCATCAGGATATTAAAAATATTGATAAAAAAGTCTTGCGCCGTCATATTAATTACCTGCCCCAACAAGCCTATATCTTTAATGGCTCTATCTTGGAAAACTTAACCTTGGGTGGTAATAATATGATTAGCCAAGAAGATATTCTAAAAGCTTGCGAATTAGCTGAAATCCGTCAAGATATTGAAAGAATGCCTATGGGCTATCAAACTCAACTTTCTGATGGAGCAGGTCTGTCAGGAGGACAGAAGCAACGAATCGCCCTCGCTCGTGCTCTTTTAACTAAATCTCCTGTTTTAATACTAGATGAAGCTACTAGTGCTCTCGATGTTTTGACTGAGAAAAAGGTTATAGATAATCTTATGTCCCTAACTGATAAAACCATTCTCTTTGTAGCCCATCGTCTAAGTATAGCCGAACGGACTAACCGTGTCATTGTTCTTGACCAAGGGAAAATCATTGAAGTTGGTAGTCATCAAGAGTTAATACAGGCGCAAGGCTTCTACCATCATCTATTCAACAAATAAGGAGAATGTTATGAATCCTAATCTTTTTAGAAGCGTCGAGTTTTATCAGAGACGTTACCATAATTATGCGACAGTATTGATCATACCACTTTCATTACTGTTTACTTTCATCGTGATTTTCTCCCTTGTTGCTACAAAAGAGATTACTGTTACATCGCAAGGAGAAGTCACTCCTACAAGTGTCATTGCATCCATTCAGTCAACCAGTGATAATACTATCTTAGCTAATCATTTAGTGGCAAATCAAGTAGTTGAAAAAGGTGACTTACTCATCAAATACTCTGAAACAATGGAAGAAAGTCAGAAAACTGCCTTAGAAACTCAGTTACAAAGACTTGAGAAGCAAAAAGAAGGACTTGGAATTTTGAAACAAAGCTTAGAAAAAAATACCGATCTTTTTTCTGGTGAGGATGAGTTTGGCTACTATAATACCTTTATGAATTTTACTAAACAAGCTCATGATATTGAGCTGGGTATCTCAAAGACTAACACTGAAGTTTCAAATCAAGCCAATCTTGCTAATAGCAGTTCATCAGCTATCGAACAAGAAATTACAAAAATTCAACAACAAATTGGAGAATATGAAGAGCTGAGAGATGCTATCATAAACAAAAGAGCACGCTTACCGACTGGCAATCCACACCAGTCAATTTTGAATCGTTATCTTGTAGCCTCACAAGGACAAACACAGGGAACTGCAGAGGAGCCATTTTTATCTCAAATCAATCAAAGTATTGCAAATCTTGAATCATCTATCGCAAGCCTCAAAATTCAGCAAGCTGGTATCGGAAGTGTAGCAACTTATGATAATAGTTTAGAAACCAAAATTGAAGTACTCCGCACTCAATTTTTACAGACTGCTTCTCAGCAACAACTAACCGTGGAAAATCAATTAACAGAATTAAAAGTACAACTAGATCAAGCGACACAGCGCTTAGAAAATAATACCTTAACCGCTCCAAGTAAAGGTATCATTCATCTGAACAGCGAATTTGAAGGTAAAAATAGAATTCCGACTGGTACAGAAATTGCTCAAATATTCCCTGTCATCACAGATACAAGAGAAGTACTAATCACTTACTACGTATCATCTGACTATCTCCCCTTACTAGATAAAGGACAAACTGTAAGATTAAAACTTGAGAAGATTGGAAATCACGGTATTACCATCATTGGCCAACTTCAGAGCATTGATCAAACTCCTACCAGAACAGAACAAGGAAATCTCTTTAAACTAACCGCTCTTGCAAAACTATCTAATGAGGACAGTAAACTCATCCAATACGGCTTACAAGGTCGCGTCACTAGTGTAACTGCAAAGAAAACATATTTTGATTATTTCAAAGATAAAATTTTAACACATTCTGATTAATTTTCAGATAACACTCTATAACTATTTATTATCTTATAAAACAGGAGAATCGTAACATGGATAAGAATCAAAACCTAACTTCATTTCAAGAACTAACAACTACTGAACTCAACCAGATTACAGGTGGAGGATGGTGGGAAAATTTCTTATATAGCGTTAATAGATATTCTCATAACATCACACAAGGACTTCATCAGCCAATACAACTATAAAAAAATAAGATCGAGATACAAGAACTCTCGGTCTTATTTTCATCATTCTGTATGCATCATAGTAAGTATCTGACGAAAGACTTGATTTTGACAGATAGTATTGAGACTAGCATTGGGATAACTTTCCACTATCTTCATAACGGTATAAAGACCAACTCCTCTCTCCTCCCCTTTAGAACTAACTCCAAAAGAGAAGATTTCAGAAACATCTATGCCCTCTTCTTTGATGGAGTTTTCAATGATAAAGTTTTCCTTCGCTCCACTTTTTAAAAAGGCGATTGAGACATAAGGTTGACTAGCCTCTGCACTAGCTTCAATAGCATTGTCACAAAGGATAGACACAATGGTTAGAAAATCAAGTAGGCTCATCCCCTCAACTTGAATCTCCTCAGGAACCTCGACATTAAAGACAATATCCTTTTCTCTGGCTTTTATAAATTTTCCTGCGAGGAGACTTTTGAGGGCACGGTCCCGAATATTCACCAATCGGCCCAGGTCATATTTGTTGTCCTGCAATTTTTCACTAGAATCCTTCAAGACGGAGTCGTAGATCTCTTTTATCTGCTCCATATCCTCCTCTTCAATGCCTAGGCTTAAGCTGGTCAAGAGGTTGGCATAATCATGACGAAAGCTCCGAACTTCCTTATAAAGCTCCTCTATATGCCGACTATAGCGTTCCATATCTCTATAGCGCAGGGCCTGCTCTTGGTTCAGTTTCTCCTGAAGTTTTTCCTTCAAATAGGTATCCAGCTTCTTGATAACCCCCATAAAAAAGAGCATGTAAAACACTAGGATCAGATGGCGAACAGTCTTTGATTGAATGCTTTGTTCATATTCAAAGAAAGACAGAGTTTCCATAACTAGATAGTAGGTTCCCATTATCCAGTTAATTTTAGTCAGGGACTTTTGAAAACCTTTATCTAGAATCTCCCTTCTCAAACTAGTAAAATCATAGTCCAACCATTTCAAAAAGACTAGAGAAATGAAGAAATTGAAAATTATTATACATAACCCAGTAAGTGAGTAGCCATCATATACTTGCCCTTGTCCCAAAAATGGAAGCACAAAATAGGAGACTCCTCTATAAAAGAGATTCACCAATATCATTGGAAAGAGACCATAAAAGAAAAGAAGTTTTTTAGGAAGCCCTCTTAACAATAAGAAAGATAACCCTATGCCAAACAAAGGTTCTATAAAATATGACAAATATTCACTCACAGCTAAAAATTTAAAAGTCGCAAAAATGGCCCCTAGGAGAAATTTCAGAAGAAAGGCCTTAAAAATCCTCTCGAAAGTGAGACCAATTCCATCTACCTTAAAGAAAATGACAATTTCTAGCCCATTAGTAATAAGTGTATACAATAATATCCAAGTAATATTCATAAATTCTCCTAGCTCAATGCAAATTATTGATAGCCTCAGACACTTCCCTAACCTTATAACGCGCGATTAGACAACTTCCACCATTGGCAAAGAAAAGCAGTTTTTCTTTCTTATCCAAATGCACTACATTGGCTGGATTGATGAGAAAAGAACGATGACACTGCAAGAGACGAGGCTCCTGCTTGAGAACCTCCTCTAGACTCGCCGTAAATTCCAGCCTATCCGTCTTGGTATAGAGAATAACACGATGGGGTCTTGGGGACGTTTCGAGATAGTAAACCTCTTTAAAAGGATACTGGAATTGAGCAAATTTTGATTTAAAGTAAAAGCAATCTTCCGCCAGGCTTTTGCTGTCTTGACTATCGGCATAGAGAAGAGCTGTCTCGATACGAGACTCAAACTCCTCTGCCGACAAGGCCTTATCAATGTAGTCCAAAGCTGATACCTGGTAGCGAAAGGACAGGGGCATAAACTCCGAGTGAGTCGTCACAAAGACAATCAGGGCATAAGGATCTCGATCCCGAATCTTTCTTGCCACTTCTAGGCCTTTCATCTCCTCATTTCGAATCTCAATGTCCAAAAAGAAAAGCTGATGTGCTCCCTTCTCATGCACCTCTGCTAGCAGTTGGTCTGGCTTGCCAAAAACTTCAAAAGAACTCGGAGTGATATGATGTTCCTTCAAGAGTTTCTCAATCACCGTTTCAATCCTAGCTTGTTGGGAAAAATCATCTTCTAAAACAAATATTCTCATCTTCTTACTCTCCTTCTTTCAACCATTTTTGGCGAATGTCTCTATAGCGACGTCTGGCACACTGAACAGCATATCGACCTTCTTCTCCAAGAAAAAGAGTCTTTGATTGGATATCCATGGATTTTAGCCGTTCAAGGTTAACCAGACAATTTCGATGACATCTCGTCAAGGTTTCCCCATATTGTTTCTCAAGATTGCTTAAATTTTGAAATAGATCAAAGCTAGCGTTTTCTGTAACAATCTGTACGGTATGGGCTTTGTTTGGATGCGTTTGGATATAGTAGATATCCTCTATGTTTAATTTGAAAATTTCTTTCTCTTTTTGGATGATAATGTAGTTCATGGATAAAACCTCCTAAAAAGAGGATAGCATAAATCTAGAAACTATTTTTCACCAAATCCTAAACGGTTCTCAAAAATTCCTAAAGTGTCGAAGTATCTAAAAAATAACTATGATAATCTTACAATTATTTTATCATAAAATCCTGCAATAACCATTCAGGAAATTTCAATGATAATTAAAGATTTGAAAGTAGAAAAAGAGTTAAAAGTGATAGACTATGATTATAGAAAGACAATCACTTGAAACAACTTTAAAACCAGCACAAAGGAGGCATTCTCATGACAGATACAGACCCAATCAAAATAGCTCAGACTTTGATTACTGACTTAAACAAAGCCTACCAAGTCTGCAAACAGGCAACAGCTGACGATATCCGCTTTCAGGAGCAGCTGGACAATATCCTTGACTTTCTAGCGAAGGCTGAAACAGTGGATAATCGATTCTTGATTGAGCTGGAAAAATTTTACCAGACTTCCAGTCTTCTCCTGGGTCTCAGCGCTCTCAATCCAGATGCTCCCACTCGCGCCGCTTGGCGGGCCTATGACCGTTTCCACTTTGACCAAGTCAAAACCAAACTAAGTCTCTACGGACCAACTATTATCTTGTAGAAAATAAAAGAAGCTGAGACAGAACTCAACTTCTTTTTTAGTGTCCTATAAGTAAGATTAATCCTGCATCTGACGTTTTACCTGATAAGGCAAATACAAGACTTGTAAAACCAGTCCAGCTCCAAGCAGGGCTAGAAGGGCTAGTTTTTCTTGGAGGGTAATCAAACCAACTATCAGTTGAACTAATAAAACAAAACATGTCAATCCTCGGATAACTTCCTGTAGTCCTTTCTCTTTTTCACCCTTTTCTAAAGGAAAAAGCTGGGTCAAGTACTGGTAGTCAAAAGCACGATAGAGAGCCAACAACTGGAAGAGCATAAGGTAATTAAACAGGACAACTACTGCTGTCGCAATCCAAGACTGTTCGATAAAAATCACAGCTAACAAGGATAGGAGTAAGAGGCGGAGACTGAGGGCAAAGAGGTCTCCATTTCGCAGATAAGAGCGAAGATAGAGGTTTTGCCAGATCTTCCCTGGCACCTTTTGAACAGTCTTTAGGATGAAATCCAGATAAGCGCGACGCTTGACACTGTTTGAAACGCCCTTGACCTGAGTAAAGAGAGCAAAGAAACGAAGCAAGACTTGCTTGCGCTTGCTTTCTTGGGCAATGACATAGTCCCAGTCCAGTCCAGTTTCAGTGAAAAATTTACTAGCTTTGTGCCGAAAGAGGAGGTATTTCCCAGCTCCTAATAAAAGCACATAGACAAGAAAGACTGGCAAGCCATAGCCCATGGCTAAAAACAAGGGTGCAAACAAGAGTAAAAAGAGGGTTTGAACAATTGTCCAGAAAACCAATGAACGCGACGTCTGCCCTTTGAGGTACAACTTGACCTCCTCTTCACTGACTAAGAGAAAGAGTTTATCCGGTCCTTCCATGTAGGTCGCGATTCCTCCCCAAGCTAAAAGCAAGGCAGAGACAATCCCCAAAAACAAGAGGATAGGCCAATGATTTTCAGGAAAATCTTGCAGGAGTTGACTGTACTGGTAAGCTAGAAAACCGATGAGAACTAGCAGGAACAAGACAAAATGGTCATTTAGAACATAACGCAGATAACCAAGACACTCCTTACGAAAAGCCTGCTTTCTCTTTAAAAACAAGTCTTTCATAGCTCCTCCTCTTTGGTCAGAGCCAAGTAAATATCATTCAAACTCGCTTCAGGCATGGCAAAAGCATCCCGCAGTTGCTGGAGGTTCCCCTGAGCCCGCACCTCCCCCTTGTGGAGAATGACAAAGGCATCACACATCTTTTCCGCTGAGTCTAGCACGTGGGTACTCATGAGAATGGACTTGCCTTTTTGCTTTTCCACTTCCAAAAGCTGGATCAAGTCAGAAATGGCCAAAGGATCGAGCCCAAGGAAAGGCTCATCAACGATGAAAAGACTCGGATCTACGACAAAGGCACAGATAATCATGACCTTCTGCTTCATCCCTTTGGAAAAATGCACTGGGAACCAGTCTAATTTTTGATCCAAACGAAACATTTTTAACAAAGATTCTACTCGCTCAAAAGCCACTTTTTGCTCAATACCATAGGCCATGGCAACCGTCTCGATATGCTCTCTGAGGGTCAATTCCTCATACAGACTAGGCGTTTCTGGGATATAGCCAATCTGCTTGCGATAGTTGGTCGCATCTTCTCGCAGGGTGAGACCGTTAATCTTGATTTCCCCACTGTAAGGTGTCAACAGACCAATAATCTCATTGATTGTCGTTGATTTCCCAGCACCGTTGAGCCCAATCAAACCGACCAACTGCCCACTTTCAACGGTAAAGGACACATCTTTCAAGACAGGGACGTGAACATAGCCTCCTGTCAGGTTTTTAATTTCTAACATATTTTCTCCGAATCTGGTATAATGTAGCTATATTATATCAAAATTCAATACAGTAGAGGTGGATTTTATGTCAGATTGCATTTTTTGTAAGATCATCGCAGGGGAGATTCCTGCTTCCAAAGTATACGAAGATGAGCAGGTTCTTGCCTTTCTTGATATCTCTCAAGTAACGCCTGGGCACACCCTCATTGTACCCAAAGAGCACTATCGCAATCTTTTGGAGATGGACGCTACCAGCGCCAGCCAACTCTTTGCCCAAGTACCAACAGTGGCTCAAAAAGTCATGAAGGCTACCAAGGCTGTTGGCATGAATATCATTGCCAACTGCGAGGAAATCGCTGGTCAAACGGTCTTTCATACCCATGTACACCTCGTACCTCGCTACGGTGCAGAAGATGACCTCAAGATTGACTTTATCGCCCACGAACCTGACTTTGACAAACTTGCCCAAGTCGCTGAAACCATTAAAAACGCTTAAGGAGATGCCATGAAACTATCAAATCTACTGCTATTCGCAGGAGCTGCTGCTGGAAGTTATTTTGTCGTAAAAAATCGCCAAGCCATTCAGGATGAAGTGCTAGATACAACTGACCGCATTGAATCTATCAAGGATGATTTGGATATCATCCAAAACAGCCTACAAATCATTGACCAACAAAAAGCCCTTATCAAGGAATACCAAAAAGATTTGACCTACAAGTTCAAAGTCTTGGAAAAAGATTTCCAGACTAGAATGGCGGTCCTCCAAGAAGAAAAACAAGAATAAGAAAGCCTCCAACTTTCCTTAAATCCATTTTGGATTACTAGATTTGAACAGAAAAGGGAGGGAATGAAAATGAAACAGTTTGTAAAAGTTCTAGCGAAGGTCATCGCGATCCCTTGCGGCTGCCTCTGCCTGCTTGCAGCTCTAGCATTTCTACTACTAATCAATCTTTTCAAAGCGTCACCAAGTGACATCCGAAAAGGGAATGACGACTTAAAACAAATCTTTACCTCCCTTGACATGCCTCCTGAGAAAGTAGAATCAAATGGAAGGTATCAATTTGAAGGTGGTGGCTTAAATTTTTATGTTACTTTCTCAGATGAGGCTATCAATAGCCACCCCGTCCTAAAAGAAAGTCCAAAACTCACCAAAAACCGACTCGAAGTCTATGTCCTCCAGACAGGAGAGATTTCCTACTATAAAGTAGGGGATAACTTGTTCAATCATGGTTTATTTCAGTTTTTAGAGAAGGAGGGCGAGAAGTATTTCCAAGAAAAAGGAAAGAAATTTAACCCTAATTACTCACTTCTCTTTTGGAATGATCAAGAAAGTCTCAAAAAGGGAATCGCATTCTATGAAAAAGCTTTGACCTTAGTGGATATTCAGGATAATTCGGCGATTAAGCGTATTGACACCGTCACCGTTAAGCCTGGAAAGGAAGAGGAATTCAAGCAACTCATTCAGGAGATGGATACTGCTGGCTTGCTCACTCAAAAGTATAAATAGTAGACTAATTGGAGAATGATTGCTCGATGCTAAATTTCCCAAGATTATACAAAAAAAGAGCCAATCGGCTCTTTTTACTTTATTCTCCTTCAAAGGCATCTTTAATATGGTCAAAGAAGCCTTTTTTCTTTGGATTGACTTTCAAGTCGCCTGCAGCTGCGAATTCTTTAAGCGCTGCTTTTTGGCGGTCGTTCAAACCTGTCGGAGTCACGACATTGACAGTAACGTATTGGTCACCAACAGCACCGCCACGAAGGCTCGGTGCTCCCTTGCCACGTAGACGGAATTTCTTGCCAGTCTGAGTTCCTTCTGGGATAACCAATTCAACATCTCCATGAACAGTTGGAATTTCTACAGTATCTCCAAGAGTAGCTTGGACAATATTAAGATTTAACTTGTAGAAAATAGTTGTTCCTTCACGTTCAAACTTGTCGCTAGCTTCTACTGAAACCACTACATACAAGTCTCCGTAAGGCCCACCGTTAAAGCCTGCTTCACCTTGACCAGCGAGGCGGATTTGTTGGCCTGTTTCCACACCAGCAGGGATTTTTACATGTACGCTATGAGCTTGTTTTTCATGACCTGTTCCATGACAAGTTATACATGGATCTTTAATTTCTTTTCCGCGACCATGACAGACATCACAGGTTACTTGACGGCGCATCATACCAAGAGGAGTCTGCGTATCGACATTAATGACACCAGCACCATGACAGCGTCCACAAGTGACTGGACTTGTCCCTGGCTTAGCACCAGATCCGTTACAGGTACGACAGCTGGCTTCACGATTGTATTTAACCTCTTTTTCTGTTCCAAAAATAGCTTCTTCAAAGGTCAAGTTCACACGGTACTGGAGGTCATCCCCTTGACGAGGAGCGTTTGGATTGCGTGAAGCTCCGCCTCCGCCGAAAAAACTTGAGAAGATATCTTCAAAACCACCGAAGCCACCTGCTCCGTCAAAACCGCCAAAACCACCGGCACCACCAAATCCACCGTTGGCATCTGCAGCACCATATTGGTCGTAGGCCGCACGTTTTTGGTCGTCACTCAAAGTCTCATAGGCTTCTTGAACTTCCTTGTATTTTTCCTCAGCGCCAGGCTCCTTGTTGATATCTGGGTGATATTTTTTGGAAAGCTTACGATAAGCCTTTTTGATCTCGTCTGCCGAAGCGTTTTTTGACACCCCTAGACGATCATAAAATTCAGTATTGTTCATACAAGATACTAAGAGCGAACAGAAAGCGACTGAAATTTAGGAAACCGACAAGAAATCCTGATTTCTTAGGAGGTTTATCTAATTTCCAAGCTTTCCGCTCGAGTTCAATTACGAACACCCTTATTCCTTTCTGTTAATATTGCGGAACGAAACCTCAATCTAGGTCGGGTTCAATTCCTTTCTTTTATATCAATGAGAAAAACTCAAATAAATTAGGTTCAACCCCTTTTTATCGAAAAACAGAGGCTGGGTTGCAACCTCTGGATTTCTTCTTATCATTATTACATTTAGACAAAGTACCTTAGTAATTCGTCATTCTTAACGCCCTCGCTCTTCTGATTTTAAAGCTCGGGATAAAATAGTCCACTGGACTATTTTATTTCTCCGTAAATTCTCCGTCTACGACGTCATCGCCTGCGTTTCCTGTTGCTTGTGCGCCTTCTGCTCCTGCTTGAGCTTGTTGGGCTGCAGCAGCTTGTTCGTAGAGTTTAACAGCAAGTCCTTGAGCTTTTTCATTCAATGCTTCAAGTTTTGCTTTCATTTCGTCCAAGTTGTTATCTTCTTGAGCTTTCTTAAGGTCATCAAGGGCAGCTTGGGCAGCATCACGTTCTGCATCGAAGCCTTTTCCTTCAGTTTCCTTGATTGTCTTTTCAGTCGCAAAGATTGCTTGGTCTACTTCGTTACGAAGGTCTACTTCTTCTTTACGTTTCTTATCTGCTTCAGCGTTAGCTTCTGCATCTTTCATCATGCGGTCGATTTCTTCGTCTGTCAAACCTGAGTTAGATTGGATCACAATAGTTTGTTCTTTTTGAGTTCCAAGATCTTTAGCCTTAACAGATACGATACCGTTCTTGTCAATGTCAAATGTTACTTCGATTTGAGGAATTCCACGAGGTGCAGCTGGGATATCTGTCAATTGGAAACGTCCAAGAGTCTTGTTATCTGCTGCCATTGGGCGTTCACCTTGAAGAACGTGGATATCAACGGCTGGTTGGTTGTCTGCTGCAGTTGAGAAGACTTGTGATTTAGATGTTGGAATAGTAGTGTTGCGATCGATGAGTTTTGTAAATACTCCACCCATTGTTTCGATACCGAGTGACAATGGTGTTACGTCAAGAAGGACAACGTCTTTCACATCACCAGTGATCACACCACCTTGGATCGCAGCACCCATGGCAACAACTTCATCAGGGTTTACTGATTTGTTTGGTTCTTTACCAGTCTCAGCTTTCACAGCTTCTACAACGGCTGGGATACGAGTTGAACCACCAACAAGGATAACTTCGTCGATTTCTGACAAGCTCAAACCTGCATCTGAAAGGGCTTGACGAACTGGAACTTTTGTACGTTCTACAAGGTCACGAGTTAAATCGTCAAATTTCGCACGAGTCAAAGTCATTTCCAAGTGAAGAGGTCCAGCTTCACCAGCAGTGATGAATGGCAAGCTGATTTGAGTTGAAGTTACACCAGAAAGGTCTTTCTTAGCTTTTTCAGCTGCATCTTTCAAACGTTGCATTGCCATCTTGTCAGTAGACAAGTCAATACCATTTTCTTTCTTGAATTCTGCTACCAAGTGATCGATAATTTTTTGGTCAAAATCGTCACCACCGAGTTTGTTGTCCCCTGCAGTTGACAATACATCGAAGACACCGTCACCCAATTCAAGGATAGATACGTCAAATGTACCACCACCAAGGTCGAATACCAAGATTTTTTCTTCTTTGTCAGTCTTGTCCAAACCGTAAGCAAGAGCTGCTGCAGTTGGTTCGTTGACGATACGTTCTACTTCAAGACCAGCGATTTTACCAGCGTCTTTAGTTGCTTGACGTTGAGCATCGTTGAAGTAAGCTGGAACTGTAATAACCGCTTTGGTTACTTTTTCACCAAGGTATTCTTCAGCGTAACCTTTCAAGTATTGAAGGATCATAGCTGAGATTTCTTGTGGAGTATACTCTTTTCCGTTAGCAGAAACTTTTTCAGAAGTTCCCATCTTAGATTTGATAGAGATAACTGTATCTGGGTTTGTAACTGCTTGACGTTTTGCAGCATCACCAACGATGATTTCGCCGTTTTTGAATGAAACTACAGATGGAGTTGTGCGGTTTCCTTCTGGGTTTGCGATGATTTTGCTTTCAGTTCCTTCAAGAACTGCAACTGCTGAGTTTGTTGTACCTAAGTCAATACCGATAATTTTAGACATGTGTTTTTCTCCTTAAATTTTATATTCTTTCTTTTTGATACTCTTCTTAGGTGGCGGCGCCGTCAGAGCTTGACTCGTCAATCTCTTTGACTAAACTTTGAGCCTAAGGTCTCAAAGTTTGCGCAAATAACGCCACGGCGAAGAGTATCGTCTTTTGTTCGCTTCGCTCACTATTGCAAAGCTGAACTACTTTTTTATCTTTCTTCATAGTTTATTGTCGTTTCGGACAAGTTTCCTATTATGTTACGACACGAGGAGTCGAAATCGATATTATTTCGACGACGAGTTAGTAAGGAGGCTAGGCAGACGCCATAGCGATTGCCGTTTTCTGACGAGTTGCTTTAGCTACCGTCAGAATTGCCTAGTTATATACTACTACCATGGCTGGGCGTAGGATGCGGTCATGGAGTTTGTAGCCTTTTTGGAAGACTTGGGCGATGGTATCTGCTGGGTGTTCATCGTCTGCTGGGAGAGTTTGGATGGCCATATGGTAGTTATGGTCAAATTCACCGTCAGCTGCGATTTCTTCGATTCCTTCTTCTTTCAAAGCGTGAATTAAGCTCTCTTGCACCATCTCCAATCCTTTTTTGACATCGTCTGTCAAACCTTCAACGGCTAGTGCACGTTCTAAGTTGTCGAGCGATGGTAAGATTGCTTTTGCCAGGTCTTGGCTACGATAACGTTGCAAGTTTTGACGCTCTTCGTTGGCACGGCGTTGGATATTTTGCATTTCTGCATGAGCGCGAAGGTATTTGTTTTCGAACTCATCCGCACGTTCATTTGCCAAGTCCAACTCAGACTTCTCAGGAGTTGTTTCTTCAGTTGTTTCCACAACTTCCTCTTCTTTCATTTCTTCGTTTTTTTTATCTTGGGCCATTTTCGCCTCCTTTATTGATTTCAAAATTAATTTACTTCGTAATGATTGCTGCTGAGGTAGCGATAAAAATCTGTCAACTTCATCGTCAAAACACGATTGACCACATTGACTTGGTTGACCAATTGCTGGTAATCCAGGTTGACTGGACCGATAATCGCTAGAATTCCAAAACCTCGATAAGGAATGAGGAATTTACTGCTAATCACTGCTAGGTTAGCTAGACAGGATTCCTGACTGTCCGCAACACGAACATTTTGCATCTGATCTTCATGCAGACCCTCACGAATCTCCAAAGCCACCTTTTGCGGTTGGTCAAAGAACTGATAGGCCGCTAGATTGGCAAAATTCAAGAGATTGACCTTGCCCGATACCACAATGTTTTCGTTGAACATTTCTTTAAAAATGTGTTCAAAGAGATCCATGACATTGTCCGTTGTTGTGAAGTAACGCTGGATAATCTGCGGAATCTCCGTCCGAATCTTGTAGTGAATATCTAGAACCGTGTGACCGAGGAAACGTTCTTGAATCAAGGTCTTGAGGCGATTTAAATCTTCCTGCAAGAAGTTCCTTGGAATCAGAAATTGACTGGTAACCGTTCGGGACTCGTCTAGGGTAAATACTGCCAAGGCTGTATGTTGCCCCAAAACAACGATATCAAAGGCTGTCAACCGTTGCCTGCTCGGCTCAACATCCAGTGCTACTACCGTACAGCCGCTCAGGTCTGTCAGTAGATTAGCAGCCTCTTGCAGGATATCCTCCAATTTGAAGAATTCCTGATCAAAGGCTTTGACAATCTCGTATACCTCATTTTCAGCCAGTCTGTCAAAAGCAAGCGAGTGTTTCACATAGTACTGAAATCCCGCGACACTTGGCATCCGACCGCTTGAGGTATGAGCCTTCTCAAGCAAACCCTGCTTCTCTAGAGCTGCCATGTCATTACGAATGGTAGCACTACTAGAATTGATAGACTCTTGTAGCGCCTTGGATCCGACAGGTTCGTGCGTTTTGGTAAAGATGTCAATGATCAGATTTAAAATATCCTGCTGACGCTCTGTAACCATCTCATCACTCCTCTCTGTCCGATTGATTAGCACTCTATGCACTCAAGTGCTAACTCATGATTCTATTATACACCCTTAGAAGAGAATGTCAAGACAAAAACTTAAAAAAATTAGCACTCTTTTATCAAGAGTGCTAAAAATCAGTCTACAGACCTAGAATCTTACTTCTCATCTACTTGGTATTTCCTTTTAAGTCTGAAAAAACCGTAGATTAGATAAGAAATCAAGCAAGCGTATAAAACGAAAATAATAAAGAAAGACTGAGACAAGTTTTCTCGATACAAACTCATGCAAACAACAAGACCACCTGAAAAAGTGGCTATACAGGAACGAAGTCTAGACCGCATAACTTCCCATCTGAGACCCTTACTCATATAGACTTTCTCCTCTGAAAGTATATCAGAAGTTGGTTTACGAAGAATTGAACAAAAACCTGTTTCTATCAATTCCCAACCGCTATTTCTAAAATCTTGTAGTTCATGCTTATACTTTTTAAGAAATCTAGAATCATAGATACGGTAGATGACATCGTCAGGTTGGCATTGGCAAAAATAGAAAAAACCAAAACGACTCGTTCTATATCTCCAACCTTTCAAGTGCATCTCATGTAAATATTCTTCTTCCTTGTCCAAATCAACAATGCTAAAAATCCGAAATTGTACTTTGCTATTCATTGTCTTACCTCCAAATCAGAAAACATACATGGTTTTATTTTTCAGATAATTCTTTCCACTTTTGAAACAAGCTCCAAAAAATATAAGAAATCTGAACCGCAAAAACTATCAATAAAACACAATCTATTATGACAATCAAAAACATTCCCCAACTGAAAGAACTAGCTCCACTGACAAACTTAGAGAAAACCGGTAGTAGAGCTAAAAATAGAATCAAAATAGGAAGCATCCGCATTATTAAAATCCGTTTGATCATAGCTAACTTCCCTGTAGCGTCATTATAGATTTCAAACTCAGTATCCGATTCAATTTCAGAATGTGGTTTTCTAAAATAGGAAAAACTATTAAAGTCTGTAATATGCTCCCAGCCACAGTCTTTAAATAGTTGTAAATAGGAGGCTCTCTCTGATTTTTTCATGGGATAAAAGTCCAACTGATAAGACACCTGCTCCGGTTGGCACTTTTCAAAAGTATACTTAACCGCAACTACTAAGTTAGAGTAGCTTACTTCCTTAAGTTTCCAGCCCTTAGCATGCATTTCCCCAAGGTATAAGGCCTCTCTATCATAATCCGCAATTGTAGATATCCGATATACAACCTTCTTTTCCATCATACTTCCTCCTGACTGTTTCTATAGAGCCGTTCAATACGTTTCAATTCAATCTCCAAAACCTTTCGTCCCAAATCTGTTATCTGATAGATTTTCCGTTTTTCCTCCTCTCGGACAAAGGAGATCAAGCCATCCTTTTCCATTTTTGACAAGGTTCCATACATAGTTCCAGGACTAATCAAAACTTGTGAATCTGTCATCTCCTTGACCTTTTGTGTAATACTATAACCATGACGTTCCTTTTGTAGACAGAACAAGATATAAAATCCTGTTTCCGTCATCGGAAGATAAACCCGACGAATCTTATCCGTCAATTCCATTTAACCCCACCTCCTATTTAGTTCGATATATCGCACCTCGTTATATAAACTATATCACATCTCGATATAAAATGCAAGAAAAAGAGAGAACGATTTCTCGTTCTCTCTTCTTAGACTCAGGAATTAAGAAGTCATTTTGTTATTTCCTAAGAGTTGCTTAGTCTTTCTTGCGAAGGACAAAAACTGCTAGGCTTGCAAAGGCAAGGCCAATGATTGAAAGAAGACCAGATACTGCTGAGCCTGTGTTTGGTAACAAGTTCTGATTTTGACTACTTCTTTCTTCTGGTTGACTAGTATTTCCAGAATCTTTAATTGGGGCCGGAGTGAATTCCCAGGTGCCTACGAAGTGTGCGTCTACTCCATTGATGGTTTCGGATGTCTTATCATAGGACTTGAAGCTCCAGGTACCTTCTGCTGTCTTAACTTCTGTTTGACTTGGTTGCGTCGGAGTCGCTTGGCTACCATCTTTCAAGTCTGTTTGATCTGCTGGAAGCAAGGATTTCACTTCTTGTGGAAGCTCTTTACCTGGAGTTCCGCTGACAAACTCATGAACCGCTTTATGAGTCACTGTTGGAACTGGAGTTGCTGTAAATTCCCATGTACCTACAAACTTAACATCTGCTCCATTGATGGTTTCAGATGTCTTGTCATAAGACTTGAAGCTCCAGGTACCTTCTGCTGTCTT